>WGFI01000121.1 GCA_015492295.1 Caldifarciminota bacterium | reverse complement strand
CGATAGGAAACCTGATACGGCGATGGTAAGGTGTGCCGTTAAGGATACGGCAGGAAACGGTTTTAAATACTTTGATACCACCGTTGTGTTCGTTGATACCACCAAGATCATCATAGATGGAAAAAGAGGTTTGTGCGATTATATTGATGTCTTTTACAAGTCATATCACGGAGGCTTAAATTTAAACCGCAACATCATCACTTCTACTTACATACCCGTGTATATGACCACCAATGACACATACAGGTTAAGTGGGGTTTTGGAATATTCTGGTCCTGAATCAGATTTATGGTCGGAATGTAGCCCATATTCCAAGACCTACAATGTAGAGTTTTCATTCATATTGAGGTCAAATTTTCCTTATGTGTGGATAGAGCCTTTGGGGCATGATCCCGTGTTTGTATCACCTGAGACGAGTGCTTATATGATAGATGAAACGTTTCCACTTGTGGAGCAGGACAGTTTTCGTCTTTCAAGGAGGAGAGTATTTAAGTTTCGTTATAAGAAGTCTTATCATTATGGTTCGGTTGAGTTGGTTCCGAGGGTTGATAGTGGGTGGGCGAGGTTAAAGGTATCTTTTAGTGTCGTGCCAAGATTGGGATGGACATCGCCTCCTGAAAGATAGTAAGGTTTAAGGTAAAAACTTTTTTACTCCACAAAAAATTTTTCAGGTTTATAATATACGCTTTCATTTGCGGGGTGGTGTAATTGGCAACACGCCTGACTCTGGATCAGGAGATCGGGGTTCGAGTCCCTGCCCCGCAGTTAAAGGAGGTAGGAGAAAATGGCTAAGGAGAAGTTTGTAAGAACAAAACCGCATAAGAATGTAGGAACCATAGGGCATATAGATCATGGTAAAACTACGCTTACGGCGGCTATAACGCATGTGCTTGCCGCCAAGGGTCAGGCTCAGGCTAAGAGTTATGACGAGGTAGCCAAAGCCGATGCCAAAATAGCCAGAAAGGATGAAACCAAGATCCTCACCATAAACATAGCCCATGTTGAGTACGAGTCCGAAAAATACCATTACGCGCACATAGACTGTCCCGGACACGCCGACTATGTTAAGAACATGATAACGGGCGCCGCTCAGATGGATGGAGCCATACTCGTGGTATCCGCTACCGATTCCGTTATGCCGCAAACCAGGGAGCATGTTCTGTTAGCGAGACAGGTGAATGTTCCTGCGATAGTTGTATATATAAACAAGGTGGATTTGGTGGATGATCCCGAGCTTATAGATCTCGTTGAGCTTGAGGTTAGGGATCTTCTGAACCGGTACGGTTATCCCGGGGATGAGGTTCCTGTGATAAAAGGTTCGGCTTTAAAGGCCCTTCAAAATCCATCGGATTTTGATGACGAGATAGGTGCGGGATCCATACTCAAACTCGTTCAAGCCCTTGATGATTACATACCCGAACCCGTAAGGGAAGTTGATAAGCCCTTCCTTATGGCTATAGAGGATGTATTCAGTATAACGGGAAGGGGTACGGTGGTAACGGGTAGAGTTGAAAGGGGAGTACTTAAACCCGGAGATGAGGTTGAAATAGTTGGATTTAGAGATGAACCTATGAAAACCGTCGTAACATCCATAGAAATGTTCCGCAAAGTGCTTGATGAAGCCATACCCGGTGATAACATAGGCGCCCTTTTGAGAGGTATAGGCAAGGATGATGTTGAAAGGGGTATGGTGTTGGCGGCTCCCGGATCCATAAAGGCACACAAAAAATTCAGGGCCCAGGTTTATATACTCAAAAAGGAGGAGGGTGGAAGAAGCACTCCTTTCTTCAACGGATACAGGCCGCAGTTCTATTTTAGGACCACGGATGTGACCGGTACAATAAAATTCGTAGGGGATCGTGAGATGGCTATGCCTGGTGATGACGTTCAACTTGAAGTGGAACTCATATATCCTGTGGCCATAGAAAAAGGATTGAGGTTCGCTATACGGGAAGGTGGTAGGACCGTAGGCGCGGGTGTCATAACGGAAATCCTTGAATAATGGATAAAATACGATTAAAACTGAAATCCTTTGATCCTGCGGTTCTTGATAGAACCGCCAAGCAGATCGTCATAGCGGCGCGCGCCACGGGGGCAACGGTTTCCGGGCCGATCCCCCTACCCACCAAAAAGACGCTCTTCGCGGTGATCAGAGGGCCTCATATAGACAAAAGGGGACAGGAGCACTTCGTTTTAAAGAGGCATGCCCGTCTTATAGAGATATCCAACGCGACCCCAGAAACCATGGATAGAATATCTCAGATAGATATACCCCCAGGCGTTGATGTTAAAGTAAAGATCATACAACAGGAGGGAGCATGAGAATCTTAACCCAAAAATTAGGTATGACTCAGGTTTATGTAAAGCCTGAGGATGAGCCTTTGGCTATACCTGTTGGAGTAACCGTATTGAAAGTGGTGGAGAATGTCATCGTGGATTATAGAACGGAAGATAGGGATGGTTATAATGCCATAATAGTAGGGTACTTTTTTAAACCCGAGCATAAGGTAAAGAAACCTATACTTGGATTTGTAAAGAAGAATCTCGGCGAAAGGGAGCTCTATCCTACGAAATTCTATGAAGTGAAAACGAACGATTTGGACAAGTTTCCCAAAGGGACGAGCTTGGATGTGAAGATATTTGAAGGTATAGATCTGGTTGATGTTCAAGGTAGAACCAAGGGAAGAGGTTTTGCGGGTGTTATGAAGAGATGGAATTTCTCGGGTGGTCCGGCATCCCACGGGTCAAAGTTTCACAGAAGACCGGGTTCCATAGGACAACACACTTTTCCGGGTAGGGTATGGAAAGGGAAAAAGATGGCAGGACATTACGGAAACGAGACCGTAACTGTGCTCAACCTGAAACTCGTTGAGATAAATCCAGAATACAACATTCTTCTGGTTAAAGGAGGAGTTCCCGGTCATAAAGGTGGGTATGTCTTCGTAAGGCCAGCGATTTATAAATATGGGAGGTTATCATGAAGGCACCTATTTTTAATATCCAAGGGGAAAAACTCGGGGAGTATGATCTTCCGGATGAGATCTTTTCCGTGGAACCCAAGAGGCATGTTTTATGGGAGGTTGTTAGAGCGTATTTAATAAATCAAAGGCAGGGAACTCACAAGGCTAAGACCCGTGGGGAAGTTATAGGATCAAGAAGGAAAATCTGGCCTCAGAAGCATACGGGTAGAGCCAGACATGGGGATAGATATTCCCCGATATTCGTAGGTGGAGGAAAGGCGCATGGTCCGAGACCGAGGAAGTATTACATCAAGCTGCCTCAAAAGGTAAAATCCTTGGCACTTAAAATGGCCTTATCCGATAGGGCTTCTAACGATAGAATATACATAGTTGATGCGTTTTCCCTTGAAACCCCAAAGACCAAAATCGTCTATAATTTCATAAAATCTGTAGGTGTATCGGGAAATATATTGTTTGTTCCTGAAAATTCCAACAGGACTTTCTACCTTTCAGCGAGGAACATAGAAGATGTTGAAGTTATACCCGCTGACACCCTCAACACCTATTTCGTCCTGTGGTCTTCGCATGTCTTCCTTGAAAAGGGTGCCGTGGAAGTTCTAAAACGGAGGTTGATGGTATGAAACTGACTTATGAAGATATTATAATAGAGCCTGTAATAACCGAAAAGGCGCTGAATCTTAGGGATAAGTATAACAAATATGTATTTATCGTGCATAAGAAGGCCACAAAACCCCAAATAAAAGAGGCGATTGAGAAGATCTTTAAGGTGAAGGTGAAGAAAGTCAATACCATAAACATCAAACCCAAGCCTAGGAGAGATTTCAGAAGGAGATTCCGTGTGGGGTACACCAGTTCATACAAGAAGGCCATCGTAACGCTTGAAAAGGGACATAAAATAGATCTGGGGGTGTGAAATGCCTATAAAGAAATACAAACCAACAACGCCGGGAAGGAGATTCATGAGCGTTATAGATTATTCGGCGTACATAACCCGTGAGGAACCTGAAAAATCCCTAACCAAACCCAAGAAACAAAAGGCTGGGAGGAACAATCAAGGTAGGATAACCGTAAGGCATCGTGGAGGCGGGAACAAGAGAAAGTATAGGATTATAGACTTTTATCGTAGGGATAAAATAGGGGTTCCAGGGGTTATAAAGTCCATAGAGTACGACCCAAATAGGACGGCTTTTATAGCGCTGGTGGCGTACAGGGATGGTGAGAAGAGGTACATAATAGCGCCGGAGGGTATAAAGGTGGGAGATGAGATAGTGGCTGGGCCTGACGCGCCTATAAAACTCGGAAATGCCCTGCCTATGAGTAAGATACCCGAGGGGACACCCGTGCATAACATTGAGATCGTACCCGGGAAGGGGGGACAACTCGTGAGGGCCGCTGGAACTCAGGCCATGATTCTCTCCAAGGATGAGAACTGGATATATGTTCAACTTCCATCGGGGGAGATAAGAAAGTTTCATCATGATTGCTATGCTACAATAGGACAGGTTTCCAATGTGGATCATGAGAATGTTATCTTAGGCAAGGCTGGAAGGAAGAGATGGTTGGGATGGAGGCCTTCCGTCAGGGGAACCGCCATGAATCCCGTTGATCATCCTCATGGTGGTGGTGAGGGAAGGACGAAAGGTAAGATACCTAAGACGCCGTGGGGTAAGATAGCAAAGGGTAAGAAAACGAGGAATCCCAGGAAACCTTCATCCGCGTTCATAGTTAAAAGGAGAAGGATAGGGTACGGATCAAAGGAGTGAGGTTATGGGAAGGAGTTTGAAGAAAGGGCCTTATGTGGATCCGAAGCTGATGAAAAAGGTCAAAAAGGCTCTTGAAACGGGTGATAAAACACCGATAAAGACATGGTCCCGTGCTTCCATGATAACTCCGGAGATGATAGGTTTAACCTTCATGGTGCATAATGGAAAGAAATTCATACCTGTCTATATAACCCAGGATATGGTGGGACACAGACTCGGGGAATTCGCACCGACGCGCAGGTTTGGAGGGCATAAGGATAAAGAGGGGAAGAAGGTGGGTAAGAGATGAAGGACTTGGGTAGAATGCCAATAAAGGATCTCAAAAAACTCGGTGGTTTTGCGGTTTTGAGAAGGGCCAGGATATCCCCTAAGAAAATGAAACTTATAGCGGATCTCATAAGGGGTATGAATGTTCAGGAGGCGGATTATATCCTAAGATTCACCAACAAGAAAGGCGCGCGCATAATGAGGAAGGTGCTGAGGGCGGCCGTCGCATCTTACAGGGACAAATTTGAACCTGAAAAGAGCGTTGATGAACTCTACCCCAGCTTAAAGATAGGAATAGTTAAGGTGGATAGAGGCCCGATGTGGAAGATACCTAAGCCAGCCGTTAAACCCGCACGATTCGGTGGAAACGGGATATTCCGCAGGAGAACATCGCATATAACGGTATTTGTAATGAAGGAGGTAAAGTAAGATGGGTCAGAAGGCGCATCCTATTGGTCTTAGAACCGGGTATTTCAAGCCCTGGCAGTCTATATGGTACGCTGAAACTAAGAAGGAGTATGTCAGAAACCTCCTTGAAGATTATCGTATCAGAAACTTCATAGTCAATTTTTATAAAAACTCCCCCAACGATCCGCAGATATCCCGCATAGTTATCCAGAGGATAGGTGATACCATAACCGCCATAATATATACCGCTCGTCCAGGAGTCATAATAGGAAGGGGTGGTCAGAATATAGAATCCCTAAAAAGATCCCTAAAGGAGGAGTTCGGTAAAGATATAGCAGTTGAGTATAGGGAAATCCAGCAACCCGAGCTTGATGCCCAACTCGTCGCTTATAACATAGCGAGGAGAATAGAGCAGAGGGTTTATCACAGGAGGTTGATGAAAAGGGCGGTTTTCGCAGCAATGAGACTCGGAGCGAAAGGTATAAGGGTGCAGGTTAAAGGGAGGATAGGTGGGGCTGAAATAGCGCGAAAGGAATGGTATATCAAGGGCAGGGTACCCCTGCAAACCCTACGGGCCAACATAGATTACGGTTATAGTACGGCTTTTACCAAATGGGGTACCATAGGGGTAAAGGTTTGGATATACAAGGGTGATATATTAAGAGGAAAGCAGGAGGAGATGCTATGATGCAACCTAGGAAGGTTAAATGGAGGAAACAACATAGGCCAAAACTTAAAGGTATAGCGACCCGTGGGAACAAGCTTGAATTCGGGGAGTACGGATTAAAGAGTTTGGAATATGGAAGAATCTTCTCAAATCAACTTGAAGCTGCGCGTGTAGCCATAGTTAGGGAGATAGGGAAAAAGGCCAAATTCTGGATCAGAATATTTCCTCATAGGCCTTACACTAAAAAACCGGCGGAGGTTAGAATGGGAGGTGGTAAGGGCGATGTTGAAGGATGGTACGCTTTCGTTAAACCGGGAACGATGCTCTTTGAGGTAACAGGGGTCAGCGAGGAGGATGCCGTTGAGGCTCTGAGAATAGCAGCATCAAAGCTTCCCGTTAGGACAAAGATAGTAAAACTCGGGGAGGTTACATGATGAAACCTACGAAGGCCCGTGAGTTAAGGAGTATGAGTGTTGAAGATCTTATGGCGAGATTAAAGGTTCTAAGGGCGCAACTTAGGGATGCGAGATTCAGAAGAAGATTGGGACAGCTTGAGGATAAAAATCTGGTCAGATACTACCGCAGAGAAATCGCCCGTGTCCTTACGGTGTTAAGGGAAAAGGGAGTGAAACTATGAGGGGTAGGAGGAAGGTTTTAAGAGGCGTGGTCGTGAGCGATAAGATGAACAAAACGCGGGTTGTTATGGTGTATCGCATAGTTGAGCATCCAAAATACCATAAATACATAAAAAAGCGTAAAAAGATATATGTCCATGACGAAAACAACGAGAGCAAGGTTGGGGATTTCGTTGAAGTTATGGAGACCAGACCACTTTCAAAGTTGAAGAGATGGAGATTGGTTAGAATTATTAAGAAGGCGCCCGTATTGGAGGAAATAGAAAGGGAGGTCATTGGCCATGAAGAATCTTCCTGAACTTTCCTATGTCAATGTTGCGGATAACACCGGCGCAAAGGAGGCTTTGATAATAAAAGTTTTAAAGGGAAGTGGGAAGAAGGGTGGAAGGGTCGCAGCTACGGTTGGGGATGTTGTGGTCGTGAGTATAAAGAAGGCTATACCCAACTCTCCCGTGAAGAAGGGTGAGGTGCATAGGGCCGTGATAGTCAGGACGAAAAAAGAGATAAGAAGGAGAGATGGTTCATATATACGATTCGGGGACAACGCCGTGGTCCTTATAAACCAACTTGGGGAGCCCAAGGGTACGAGGGTCTTTGGTCCAGTAGCGAGGGAGTTAAGGGATAAAGGTTTTACGAGGATAGTTTCGTTGGCTCCGGAGGTGTTGTGATGGCCTTCAAAATAAAGAGGGGCGATACGGTTCTGGTTATAAGCGGAAAGAGTAAAGGTCTAACGGGAAAAGTTTTAAAGATCATACCGAAGAAAAACAGGGCTATCGTTGAAGGTGCAAATCTCGTTAAAAAGCATGTTAAGAGGGGTCCAGAAGGTCCAGGGACCATAAGGGAGATAGAGGCGCCTATTCACATATCCAATTTAAAGCTGATCTGTCCCAAGTGCGGAAAACCGACGAGAGTGGGTTTCACCTTTGTTGAAGGCGAAAAGAAGAGAATGTGTAAAAAATGCAAACAACCGATAGACTGATTTCACCCTTAAAATACCCCATTCTATGCCTTACACATGTATAGTAGGTTTGCAGTGGGGAGATGAAGGTAAAGGTAAGGTTATAGATTTTCTTGCAAAGGAGCATGATGCAGTAGCGAGGTTTCAAGGAGGGGCAAACGCGGGGCATACCGTATATGCCAATGGTAAAAGATATTCCTTTCATCTCTTACCTTCTGGAATACTTTGGGATGATGTAATAGGCATAATAGGCCCCGGCGTTGTTATTGATCCGGATGTCCTGATAAAGGAAATTGAAAGCTTGGGGGATTTAAAAGGTCGTCTGTTTATAGATCCCAGAGCCCACATCGTCATGCCTTATCACAAACTTCAAGATTTCCTGTTTGAAAGCTCATCAAAAAAACCCATAGGCACCACGAAAAGGGGAATAGGACCCGCGAACAGGGATAGGTATGCGAGGATAGGAATAAGGATAGGTGATATATTCAATGAGGATTATTTGAATGAGTATATAACACGGGCTTACGATTTCAATAGAAGGATTGTAAAATCCTATTCACACGAATTTCCCGAGTTAAGGGAGATTTTAGAATATCTCAGAAATTTCGCCGAGTATGTTAAAGATTATGTAGCCGATGTCGTTGTTTTATTGGAGGAGTTGGAAAAGAGCGGAGCCCGTATCCTTTTGGAGGGGGCACAAGGTACATATTTGGATACTAACTTTGGCACCTATCCTTATGTTACATCATCCCATCCCATTGCAGGAGGAGCATCCACCGGCCTCGGCATAGCCCCTTGGAAGATAAAAAGGGTTATAGGGGTGTTCAAAGCATATACGACCAGGGTAGGAGAGGGGCCTTTTCCTACGGAAGAGATTTCAGAAGTGGGAGATATGTTGAAAGAGATCGGAGGAGAATATGGTACCACAACGGGGAGGCCCAGGAGGTGTGGATGGCTTGATATTCCGTTGATCAAGTACGCCGTGATCATAAACGGTTGCACGGATCTATTCGTTACCAAGGTTGATGTCCTTGAAAGGGTGGGGGTTTATAAAGCTGCGGTAGGCTATAATATAAACGGTAGGTATTCTGAGCTTCCACCTCTGTATCCTTATGAGTGGGAAATGGTGGAACCGCTTTATAAAGATTTTCCTAATTGGGAGAATATGCTTGAATATGTTGAAAAAACCACGCGTACGGAAATTATATTCGTATCCGTTGGAAAAGAAAGGGAAAAGGTCATTGAAAGAAAAGGAGGTTGAAGCATGCCTAAGATAAAACCTAATGAAATAAGAAACCCCGAATTCAAAGGGGTTCTCTTTGGTGGGTTTAATAAGAATCAGGTTCTGGAATTCCTTGATGAGGTTGCGCGGGAAATGGAGGAGCTTATAAAGGAAAAAAATGAGTTAGAGGCTCAACTCGCCCAGCTTAAACTTGATTTACTTGAAGTTGATGAACTCAAGGGGGAACTTGAAAAGAAACAGGACGAAATAGAGCTTCTTAAACAGGAAAACGAACTCCTTCGTAAGAAACTTGAAGAATGCGAGAAACAGAAATCATCATCGGATGAGATTAAAAATTACAAGGAAGCCTTGGAAAAACTCACACGCGAGTACAACGCTTTGAAAAACGAGTATATAGAGCTGAACAACAAGTTCAACGAGGTTCTCAGAGAGAACGAAGAGCTCAAAAAGAGACCATCTCAGGAATCGCCATCGGAGGTTTTAAAGATAGCCAAGGCTACGGCGGATAGAATAAAACAGCAGGCATTCAGCGAAATAGATAGGCTCATATCCGAACTTGACAGTGTGAAGCAGAAGCTAATTGAATTGAAGGAGGAGAAATGAAAAGGGTCGTATATGCGACTGATTTTTCGGATAACAGCAAGTGCGCCATGCATTTCCTTAAAGCCATAAACCGCAAGGAGGAACTTGATATATTGCTTTTGCATGTTTTCCCGGACATAACGGGTGTATATGGTCCGTTGGTTTCCCAATTCGCCGGTATGGTATCCGCTTGGGAGAAATCAAAATCAAAGGCCGAGGAGATGCTTGAAAAATGGGAAGATATGATAAAATCCGAGGGGCTGAAAGTCTCATCCAAGTTGAGCGTAGGTGATCCCGTTTCGGAAACCATAAAGGAAGCGAATAACTTTAAAGCGGATTTCATAGTGGTCGGTACAAGAGGCATCTCTGGATTCAAAGGTTTTCTCATGGGTTCCTTCGCTAAATCCCTACTGCATTCAAGCCCGATACCGGTTATGACCGTACGTTTTCCCCATATAAGGCTCAAAAGAATTCTCGTTCCCGTTGATCTATCGCCGGCAACGGAGTATCTGCTGAAATATCTACCGAAGATCTCCTCTTGGGGAGATATAACGCTGTACCATGTTATCCTCGTGGATTTCTTCCTTGATCCAAAGGAGAAGGAGGAGTATATCAAGATGATTGAGAAGGAAATGCCGAAGTATCCGGGTGCCAGATCCAAGGTGGATATAGTTTATTCCCCCAGTTTGGACTATGTGGGGGTCATCGCCGATTTTGCCGAGCACAACTATGATTTGATACTCATAGCGAGTCATGGAAGGAGCGGTATAAGTAAAGCCATATTTGGCAGCGTTGCCGAAGGCGTGATCTCCACTTCGCGTGTTCCAGTTCTGACCCTAAATATGAAAACCGTAAAACTGTAAGTTGCCCATTCAGGAAGTTAAACTTTTAAAGGATAGGAATGTTTTCTTTTTGACATTTTCCCAGGCGATATCGCAGCTCGGAGATAGAATAAACAATATGGCGGTTTTGGGTTTATTGGGAATACACGCCATGGGCTCCTCGGAATATTCGTTTTTGGCTTTTTGGACTGTGATACCTGTGGTCCTATTTGGCCCCATAGCGGGAGCGATAACCGATAGATTCAACCGTAAGTTCGTCATGATAGTTGCGGATGTTATGAGAGCCTTACTGGTCCTTATACTCATACCCACATTTAAAATCTTTCAGGATTTCAAAGCCGTATATCTTCTGGTTTTTATGATCTTCACCTTCACGGTACTTTTCAATTCGGCGAAAAACGGTGTTGTGGTGCATATAGCCAGAACACGGGAGCGCATACCGATAATAAACAGTATGCTGAATTTCTGGGGAAGGATAGCGACGGGATCGGGTATACTTCTCGGTGGTTTGGTATCGGAAAGGGCCTTGTGGAAAGGATATGGACTTGAAGGTTGGGAGATAGGTTTGATTCTTGATAGTTTTACATTTTTAGCATCGGCTGTGTTGATTATATTTATATCCGGTGAAGGTGAGTACATTAAGCCTTCCTCAGAGGTAAAACCTAAGATAAGCTATTTTCATTCTTTGCGCGAGGCCATAGACTTCGTCAATAAGAGGAGAATCCTGTTTTATTCCTTAGTGGCCGCTGCTTTGATCTCCTTCGTAGGCGCGATAACCTACATATTGGGCATAGTGAAATTGCAGAAGATCGGGCATTCGGGAACCGCACAGCTCGGTATAGTCGGAGGAATATACGGTTTGGGTTTGTTCATTGGGGCTTACATCTCCGGTAGGGTATTAAAGGGAAGAGAATATGAAATTCTGTGGAATTCTGTGTTGGTATTAGGATCCACATTGTTCGCGATCGCGCTAACAACGAACATATTATTACTATCTCCATTGTTCGCGATCGGGGGAATCTTTACATCCATGGGTTTTATCTCCATAGAAAGCATATTTCAGAAATTTTCAACATCGGAATACATAGGTAGAGTTGTCATATTAAAGGATATGGTGAATGCCTTGGTATTCACATTAACCGTTATACTTATGGGAATATGGAACGATATACTCGCTAAGAAGGTGGGGTTTGAGGTAGCCTTGAATATAAACCTCATAACCTCGGGAATATTCATAATCCTATTCTGGATTTTAAGGAAGTTCGCAAGGTGATGTTATTTTTTCTGGAAAACCTCCTCAAAGTTCATAAGTTTGCTCTCAACATATTTTAAAACCCTTTCCATATCTTTTAAATTCTCCTTCACCTTGTCTATCTGGGTTTCAAGTATGCAATTTCCTATCGTACATCTAACATTTTCAACGGATGAGGTTATATCCTTTATATCTTTTTCAAGCTCAAAGATTTTGAGGAGGATCTCCTTTCGTCTGACATTTTCCTGATATAACTTAACAACGAATACGGCCAGTGTGCCTGCAAATATTAAGAATTGCGCCATAAGAGTTTCGGCGTACGGATATATACCCAGTATATCAACCGAAAACATCCAAGGTATATTCGTTGAAGGTAATATACCCGCTTCTTGGAAAGCCCTTATACCCTTGCCTGTTAAGGTAAAACATAGACCCAGAAGCAATCCCCCGCTTATCGTAAAAAATGAGGATATAGGCAACCTCTTTCTCAAAAAGAATATTAACCACACTATCGCCAAAAGTGATACTATACCAATCAGCACTCCCGCTAAGAGTAGAGTAGCGTTGGAGATTTGGAAGTATAAGGCTTGATAAAACAGTATAGTTTCAAGGACCTCGCGAAATGCCGCTATGAAGGACAATCCAAACAGCCCCAACATGCTGGCTTTACTTAAACTTTTACTTACGGATTTTTTAATGTATTCCTTCCACTTTTGAGCATCGGAATACGCTAACATCCAGTGCCCCACATGGAAAAGTACAACGGCCGCAAGGAAGGCGGAGAAACCTTCTATTAACTCCCTACTTATGCCCGAAATCCTTATTGCGGTTTGCGCCAGTATCCATAATGCTACTCCTGAAATCAGAGCAGAAATCCAACCCAAATGGACGTATATCCTTTCCTTACGATAACCCAAGGATGTCATAACCGCCAATATGGCCGCTATTATAAGAACCACTTCCAGACCCTCCCGAAATATTATACCGATCGCTCCTATTAGGGCAAACATCGGATTGAATTCATCAATTGATAATATGCTATTTTTCAAAGATAGGACCTCATCGTACGCCTTTTGGGATCTGATTTCCAAATACTTACGAGCCTCGGAAAATTTCCTTTCTATCTCTACGACTTTATTACGAGGTAAAACTCCTTCCAGAGGTTCAAATCCTTCAAAGTAAGCGTCAAAGAGGGTTTTGCTCGCATCCTCAAACCTTCCTTTCTTAATCAGAAGCGATGTTAAATTTAAAAGTTTTATAAGCCTATCCTTGGGTTTTTGGGAGAAGTAATCCTGAGGCGATGTTCTCAAAGCGTTTATGTATTTCTTAGGATCATCTATACCCATATCTTTAAGTTTTCTCGCCAAGTCTTTATCGGTTAAAGTCGTTATATCGTTTATGCTCAGAGGGAATATATCCTTGTCCTTGGATGCTTCCCTTCCCAAGGATAATACATAGAATGCTATATGCCATCTTTCGTCTTCTGGAATGTTCGGGAACGGAGGCATGGATGTGCCTTCAATCCCATAGGTTATAGCATTGAACACCCTAAGGATACTCAGTTCATCGTTCCTCCAAAGAACTCTCGGTTTTGGATCAAGCGTCGCCGCTATTTCCGTATCGGACTTGCCATCCTTTCCATGACAGGAGGCGCAGTATCTTTCATAAAGCACCTTACCCTTTAATAGATCAGGAACGGGAGGTTTGGCCGATACATTCTTTAACAATCTGCTCTTGACCCTTTCCACATACTTTTTCAGTGAATCAGGGGGCACCTTCGCGTTCATAAGTTGAATGAGCGTATCAGCGAATGTATAACCTGACTTTTTCAGCTGCAAGGCGAAGTCGTTGATCTCCTTCCACTCATATTCATCCTTGATTTCACCGCCCACAACTATATCACCGTAATCCTGTAATATATAATCCAAAACGCTAACTGCACGCTCAACGGTTATTTGTGTTATTATCCATACCATAATCCTGACCTGTTCAGTCAATTTTTTAGATGCAAAATTTCCAATGAAAAGATGTTTTTGCAAATGATTTGCAATTTCTTAAAGACTTCATATTCTCAATGTAAGATGGGCAAAATCGGTATTATGCTGATAGAGTGATATGATACCTCCTTTGCTTAGGTTTGCCTCCACCTACAAACTATTATCTTTTTGTTGCTTTTACAACTAAGGTGCGAAGTTATAGGTTATCAGGATATTAAGGATTAAGGCTATTATGTTCATAATTACACCGATTTTAAGCATATCCTTTAAAGTTATGAGTTTGAAAGAATAAACCAGCATGTTAGGCGGTGTTGCCACTGGAAGCATAAAGGCTCCGGATGCGGATATTGCAACGACTGCTGCTAATGCCAATGCATCCATTCCTATTCCTTGGGCGAAACTGTAAGCGAGAGGTAATGTCATCGCGGATATGGAGGTGTTGGATGCGAACTCCGTTAATATCAATACGAACAAACTCCACATTGCGACGAAAAATATCACCGGATAACCCGAGAAGACTTTTAGGTGACTCATCAAAATTTCTGAGAGATTACCTTTGACTATCATATCGCTAAGGGCAAATCCTCCTCCGAAGAGAAGTAAAGCATCCCAAGGAATGTTGGCTATGTCGTTCCAGTTGATCAAACCGAATACGAAAAGGGTAATGGCTGAGATTATGGCCACCGTTGAATCGTTTATACCTTTTATGCCAAAAGATTTCAGTATAAATGGAAGGGTTATCCAAGCTAATGCGGTTAAAAGGAAGATGACCAAAACCTTGATACCGTCCGAACTCATTTTCACCTCTTCCACCTTTATATCAACCTTTGAGAATCCGAGTTTAAAGAACATAATAGAAAGAATTACGAACAAAATTTCAAGGGTTAAGGAGTAAGGTAGTCCGAATTTTATCCACTGTGTAAAATTTACATTGGTTATACCGGCATATATTATGTTGGGTGGTGTTCCAACGAGCGTCGCCATGCCACCTATGCTCGCCGAATATGCCGAAGCGAATGCCAAGGCTTTTAAAAGTCCTCCCGCTTGAAGGGACAATATCAAAGGAATCATAATTAGCGTAGTTGATGTGTTGCTTATCCACATTGATAAGAGATAGGATGCCAAAGATATTCCCAGAAAAACCCCTAAGCTTGATTTTCCGAAGACCTTTATTATGTGATACGCTAAGAACTTATGAATGTTATACTTTTCCAATGATTTGGCCAGAATAAATCCACCGAGAAATAGAAATACGGGAGATTTAGCATAATTCAATGAAATTTCCTTTGCCGGTGATATGCCGAACACAGGCGCTATTACTAGGGGTAAAAGGGCGGTTATTGCCAAGGGAACCACCTCACCTATCCACCATATACCCATCCATAATATCGTCCCTACCACAACCGATGCCCCTTTATCCATAGGCAAAAATAAGGATAAAGTGAATGCAATGGGCCCTAGGAAGAACAAAGCTCTTCTTATCATATTTTCCAAAGAAGCCAACCTAAAAGACCACCTAAGATCGCTCCGCTCAGAACTTCCAACGGTGTATGACCGAGAAGCTCCTTCAATCTGACCTCCGATATGGGATGTCCATGAAACATCTCATCAAGTATTATATTGAGGATTTTCGCTTGTTCGCCCGCCGCCTTTCTAACTCCCGCCGCATCGTACATGACTATCAAGCTGAAAAAGGCAACGACGCCAAACAGAACGCTGTTGAAACCTTCCGAAAGTCCCACCATTATACTCAAAGCGGAAACGGATGCGGAATGAGAGGAGGGAAATCCCCCCATATCTATCAACTTTTTAACATTTATCTCCCTGTTTTTGATAAGGAAAACCAAGAATTTTATAAATTGCGTTAGAACCGCGATAAGCAGGGGACCCCAAAGGTATTTATTGGTTAGAAGTTCCCTCATTTCTGGATATTATATAAGAGAAGAATAAAATTATGCCGAAAAATACGATAACTGCCATTATTCCGAAGGATGAAACGAAAGTTAGGACTATACCCGCCGTTATAACCCCAAGGGATATGGCGAGAAAGGAGCTTTTGAAATCCATATTTAAAACCTCCGCTATAACCGAACCCATCCAAGCTCCCGTACCAGGTATCGGTATCGCAACGAAAAGGTACAGACCCAGGATCTTCAATCTCTTTATAGAAACCCCCTTCCTACGAGCCCTATTATACAGAAAATCAAAGAATTTTTTGGTTAGCCACCAGCGGGATGTTAAGGTTGATATGGGCCTGAGAAGCAACAAAAGAAAAGGTACGGGTAGAAGATTGCCTGTCAAGGATATGAGGAAAACTTTCCACAAAGGTAGATTGTAGTATATAACTCCTATGGGTATTGCGCCCCTAAGCTCAAATACTGGCAAAGCGGATATAATGAATACGGCTATTTCAGGTGGCAGGCCCTTTAAGTGCTCAACCAATTTCCTCTACCAATGCCACCGTATATTTTTGTATATGGTTATACAAACGCCTGTAATTCTTTTTCCTTTTCATCTTGAAGACGAGGACCTTTTCCTCCTTTTCCCCTACAACCTTTAACTTGGCCTTTCCTCCCTCAAACGAAACCTTTCCTTCCTTCACCGACATTATAACATCGGCTTCAATGTATTCCCCTTCCTTCATACTCGTATAAGGTATAACGACTTTTTGACCCTTCTTTACAGGTATTTGAAAACCCTTGATCTTGATCACTGCATCCATACCTAACCTCCTTTTTACATTTTTAACCTTGATATGGCCTTCAAAGCCCTCGGATTATTCTTATCGTATCTTAAAACCATTTGCCAAACCTTTAAGGCGCTCTGCTTATCTCCCGCCCTTTCATAAGCCTTAGCTTTCCTTTCAAGTTGGGCGAGCTGTTGGTACCTCTTGGCGGTGTAATCCTTTGGATTCTCGGACAATATTTCGGTCGCAAGTCTCAATGTTGTTGTCAGATCACCATTCTTATACGCCTGTATCATACGCGTTCTCTTATCTATGGTTCCCGTATTCAAGCTTATGGTCGCCTTGGGTTGATCAAGTGAGATGTCTATCTTGGGAAGTTTTATATTGGTTTCCGTTGAGAGTGAGGGTCCCTTCGAGAGCTTTATTGATGTGGTTTTAGGCATACCGCCCCCTTTGGTTTTTTGTGCGGTTTTCTTAGTTTTCTTAGGTTTGCTTTCCTTTATTTGTTTAACGCTCTTGGCAAAAGCCTTCTTTATAACCTCAACCTTTACGGGTCTTTTTAACTTTGAAAACTTCTCCACGGTGGCCTTTAAGGCCAATAATTCTTCGTTCTCGGGATCACTTTCAAGGGCGGACTCTATGAATACCAGAGCCCGTTTATAATCCCCTTTCTGAATGAGCGCCTTGGCCATTTCAACATTTTGAATAGCGGACAATCTGTTCGCCAAAGGTGCGTATATCTCGTTGAAGAGCAATCTATCCCCGAGTATCGGTCTTACTTTATCAAGTTTTTCCATAGCCTCTTCAATCTTTCCTTCTTTGGCGAGATTCTGGGCCTCAGATACCTCCTTCCAAGCCTTTGATAAGCTGTCAGCCTTTCTAATATAATCCTTCGCTTGGGTTAATGATCCGTCAAGACTCAAAGCCTTTTGCGCGTACTGCACGGCTAACATATAATTTTTATAAACCTTCGTCGGATCGGATTCGTTTTCGGCAGCTGTAAAGGTTGATATTGCCAAACTCAACGAACTCCTGGCCTCCCCCTTGCGTTGATTTATGTATAAAAATGCGGATGTTCCTAATATAACGAGGAATATAATACCGACGGCTGCGAATATCCACTTTGTGGGCGCCTGCTTAGCCATAAGTTCGGTTTCCGGTTTCTCGGCAGGATTCACGAAGAGTAAAGTCATCCTACCGACTTTGAGTATATCCCCCGATTTCAGTCTAACGCGCTCCTTTATAACCTTTCCATTCAACAATGTGGGATTGGTTTGACTCAGATTTTCAACCTCTACTATGTCCCCCAAGAAATGTATCACGAGATGTTTCCTGGAAGTGTGGGGATCCTCAACCTTGTATTCTACACCTTCCTCTCGTCCAAGAATCCCCGAGGAGAATATCTCTATAACTCCTCCCGCACCCGGTCCGCTTATGATTTTGAAGTATGGTGGTTCCTCCGCTTCAAGAAATTGGGTAGGTTGGCTTGTGGTCGTGGGTTGAGGAGCCTCTAAGATCTCTATTCTCATTTTTCCCGCGATATTCAATTCCATCCCAGGAGCGAGTTCTATCTCCTTTATATCCTTGTAATTTTGGGTGGAAATACCATGACCCGATGCCTTTAATACGAAAGCATCCCCTTTCTTATCTATGACGGCATATTCAGGAGGAAGGCCTATAACGAATAAATCGCTCTTTACGGAACCCCCTATTACGAAAGGAAACTTGTTTATCGTTATAATCTTCTCCCTCTCACCTATAAAAACCTTTATTCTTAGCATTCTTATAACTTATTGGCGAAATCCTCCACCTTTTTAGCAAGCGTAAGGATTTCATTTTTAACCTGTCTCTTCACCTCATCGAGTTTTGAAAGTATCTGACTCTTCTGATTCTCAACGCTTTTCAGCTCCTCCTTAGCCTTTGCCAACTGGAAATTTATCTCCTGAAGCTCTTTCTTAGCATTTTCAAGAATCTTTTCCGCTTCCCGTTTCTTTTCCTCTATTAAACTATCTCCCGCTCTCTTGGCTGCCATTATAACCTCATTTGCCAGAAGCTCCTTAGGAATATCCTCCCACTTGGGACCACTCCCTCCCTTACTTTTAAGTTCGGCGTTTTCCTTCTTCAACCTTTCAATCTCCTTCTTCAAATTCTCATTCTCCTCGGTAAGCTGCTCTATCTGGGCTTCAAGTAATGTCGTATCCTGAGAGGTCTGTCCAGCGGAGGATTCTAACTTCTTTTCAAGTTCATCCACATATCTCGCCACTTGATTTAAGAAATCCCTGACTTCATCTATATCGTAGCCTTTCTTTCCAAGGCCACCTACCACACTAAACTCTTGCAATCTTATGGTGGATGCCGACATCTTTCTCTTAGCCTTTGCCATCGTGCGGATATTATAAGGGTGAAAATTTTTGTCTGTTGATTTTATCCTTCCCATACCTCATCGTATATCTTCCTTATATGCCTCAAAGATACCCGCGTATAAATCTCCGTTGATGATAGGGAGGAATGCCCTAAAAGCTGCTGAACGGTTTTTATATCGGCACCGTTTTCAAGTAAATGTGTGGCAAACGAATGTCTGAGTATATGCGGATGGACGCCGCTTAAACCCGCATATTTTTCAAATGCCTCTTTTATCAGCCTGTAAGCTTTAAATCTGCTGATGTTAAATATTCTGGTTCTCTCATCCTTAAATCTCCTTTTCAGTATAGTATAGGTTATATCGTTGAAAGGTACTTTCCTGTGCTTACCACCTTTGCCCTTTATATATATACTCCTTTCCTCAAAGTTTATATCCTCACCCTTTAAATTCAGAATCTCGCTTATCCTCATACCCGTAGAATAAATAACCAATATCAAATCTTTTGCCAGAGTTTCCTCATCGTTGTTGGGTTTCCATTCTTTAAGGATCTTAAATATCTTTTCCTTCTCAACCACTCTCGGAACCCTTTTGGGTTTTTTGATCCTCTGAATCCCTTTGGTTGGGTCGGAATGTACATAACCCCTCTTTACAAGAAAACCGTAATACTTCCTAATAGCGGAGGTTATCCTTTCAATGCTTTTTGGACTTAGGGAATTGTTCTGCAAGAAAGGTATAAAATATCTCATATCTTCCTTTGAGAGACTCAATGGAGATTTGCCCATATACTCGGCGAATCTTTTAAGATAATCCAAATCGTACATATAAGATTTTACCGTGTTATCACTTTTTCCCGAAGATACGAGATGATTTATGAATTCCCTTTCAAAATTCATCAACCTTCTATCCCTCCTTTCGGTATTTTTATGGTATCGGGTTGTATTTCAAGGGGATTTATAAACAGGTGGGGCATAACATATATCGGTATATTGTATCTCAGGGCTATCGCAACCGCATCCGATGGCCTGCTATCAAGTACAACCTTCTGCTTGAATATCCAAAAACCCTTTTCAAGATGTATCTTCGCCAAATATGCACCGTTTTTTACATCGTATATTACCACCTTTATAGGTCTGAAACCCGATATATCCAGGATGTTTTTCATAAGATCATGGGACAATGGCCTCTCAAACTTTACATTGTCCAAGGCTATCCTTATTGAGAATGCCTCACTCTCACCTATGCTCATAATGACATAGGAGGAAGTTTCCTTCTTACCGAGTATGAGAAAATTTCCGATAACATCCACAATATCAACTTTTACCTGAGTTAAAAGTAGAATCAACATGATATGAATATTTTAAAGCGGAAAAGGATGTGAAGCAAGGGGGAACCTTTCCAAATCTAATAGTATATGATCGGAATACTTTTTTCTTTTTATGAGATCAACCTATCCAATTCGCCGGCTTTTGATGGTGAGCCGGTGGTGGCAGTGAATCCTACGAATCCAAACAATGTAGTTGTGGCGTGGATACGGGCAGCCTTCGGTACATCGGTCATAGCTGTGAGGTACTCCTTAGATGGAGGTAGAACATGGTCCCCCATATATCCCATGCCCCATATAGTTAGCGGATTTAAATCCGCCGATCCAGCTTTGGCGTTTTCCGAGGATGGCACGCTTTACCTTGTTTATATTGATTTTTCTAATGATTCTGGCTTTGTCGTTCTATCGGTATCAAATGACGGTGGAATGACTTGGTCTTCACCCCGAATCATAATCAGATACGATGAAGCACCGGATTACCCGATAGATCGCCCGTGGATAGTAGTATCAGGATCAAGCATATACATCACCACCTTAGAAACCAAAGTTATGGGAGCGACACCCCCTTATCATCTCTATATCAAGTACTCCCATGATGGGGGATCGTCGTGGAGCCCTTTACAGGAAATCGGAGATACAACCAATTACCCCGCTTATGTGCGTTCTATGGGACAGATAGCATTATCCGGAGATTCCACCGTCTTCGTAGGGTATTTCTCTTATAATCCTTCCTTTTATCCACTGCCAAGGCACATGCTGGCCGTCAGTAATGATGGGGGAGCCACTTTTTCCTATCGTACGGTTATAGATTTAAGCTCGGCAAGCGTATCGGATTCTAACCTAAAAAAGGGAAGTCCCCTTGTGTATGTACCAAACTCGGGTATTCTACTTATCACGCGTATAGATGCCAGTTTTGGGGATCCGGATGCCGTAGCTCAAAGGAGTACGGATGGGGGAACGACATGGAGTCTTCCGTTTAGACTTAACGATGATCCTGTGGGAAATGGGGTTTATCAGGATATGCTGTGGGGTTGCTCCAAGGATTCCATAGTCGCATTTTTTTGGAGGGATAGGAGAAATGGAGGGATGGGTGGAGAGGTGCCTTTTGAGATATATGGAAGTATATCTTATGATGGTGGATACACTTTCAGTGAAAATTTTCTCGTTTCCGGTTCTCCATCCGAGTACGACACCCTCTTGACACTATCCGGAAACGATTTCCTTTCCTGCGCCATAGGAGACACTTCTATATATGTCGTTTGGGGTGATCTGCGTGATACAACCTCCCATCTTGACATATATCTCTCCATCATACCCATCCATGCCCTTTCTTTTTCAGAAACACTTTACACCTCCACTCCAAATGGTAAAGGTATATATGATATTTCAGGAAGAAGGAGGAAAGAATCTTTGAGAGGTATATATCTCAAAATTGGTGATGGAAAGGTGATAAAAGGGATTCGTAGGTGACCTCCTCCCCTCATCTTTGATAAAGGGCTTCATCTTGGGCAGAGCCCACTTTACGGTAGGGCAGACTTCAATCGGACACTCAAAAACTCTTTGACCAAGCTCAATACTTCGCCTAAATCCACACTTTTTCCCAAATAACCCCGCTTAATGTATTTCCTTGCCAAAATTTTTGAAGTCTTTTTGGTCAAACTTCCCTACCGTCGTTAAAGTTGGCTGATAACAGCTCTCCTGCTTCCATTGATGGCAGATAGTATCTATTTGTTTAAGTCTTAAAACCCTAAACCACTCTCCAATCTCTTGAATTTTTACCCAGTTTCGCTCAAAGTCTATTATGCAGGGCTTTCTGTAAATGGAGCGGAGGGGATTCGAACCCCCGACCTCCTGAATGCCATTCAGGCGCTCTCCCAACTGAGCTACCGCCCCAGATGAAGAAGGTATTATAAGGGTGAAATCTTTGTAGGAAGCTGAAAAACCTCCCCCTTAGAATATCCCATTATGCTGATCGTAAAAGGTCTTTCAAAGACATATCCGGGAGGTATCAGAGCTTTGGAGAATATAAACCTTGAAATCTCCTATGGTATGTTCGGCCTCTTAGGGCCAAACGGTGCAGGAAAAACAACATTAATGCGGATAATAGCGACCTTACTTGAACCTGATAAGGGAGAGGTTATATGGAAGGATATAAATATTCTTAAAGAACCTGAAAGGTTTAAGAGGGTTCTCGGATATTTGCCTCAGGAGTTTGGGGTTTATAAGAATGTATCGGCCTATGAAATGCTTGAACATTTCGCTTACTTGAAAGGTTTCACCTCATCAAAAGAGAGAAAAAGATTGGTTGATTATCTCTTGGATAGGGTAAATCTTTATAAGGATAGAAAAAGGAAACTCGGGGAATTTTCGGGAGGGATGAAGCAGAGGTTTGGAATAGCGGTTGCGCTTCTTGGGAATCCGGAGGTTTTAATAGTGGATGAACCAACGGCAGGATTGGATCCGGCGGAAAGGAGGAGATTCTTAAATCTTCTATCCGAACTGGGTGAGAATAGGTTGGTTATACTATCAACCCATATAGTGGGTGATGTTGAAGAGCTGTGCGATGATATGGCGATAATAAAAGATGGGAGAATCATAGTTAGGGGAAAACCGGATGAAATAATATCCTCGCTTAAAGGGAAGGTATTTCGCAGAGAAATATCAAAGGAGGAGATTGAAACTATAAAAGAGAATTATCGGATCCTTAATGTTCATTTAAAAGGAGGTAGGATGTTCGTATCGGTGTATAGCGATAAACCTTTACGCGATTCCTGGGAGCCAGTTGCCCCCTCCTTAGAAGAGGCGTACTTTTACCATGTTGGGTATCATACTGTTTGAGGTAAAATTTTGGCTGAAAACGAGGGCGTTTTATTTTCTAAGTTTTATACTGTCTCTTATGGGTTTCTTACTCATAACTTCCGACTTTATAAGACTTGGAGCTTCGGAAACTAACATCTTAAAAAACTCTCCCTATATGATAACCTTCTCCTTCCTCGTATCCTATATGTTCGGCATATTCATAATCTCGTATGTTGCATCCAACTCCGCTTATAGGGATATAAGGGACAAGACCTACGAGTTTATATTCACATCTCCTATAAGGAAAAGCGAATACTTCTTCGGGAGACTCGTAGGAAGCTTTGTAATCTCATTAGCCATACTCATTTTCATACTTATTGGCCAGATTCTTGGCAATTTTGCTCCTTGGGTGGATAAGGAAAAACTCGGTCCTATGAACCTTTATCACTATCTGAATCCAATATTACAGTTCGGAATACCAAACACATTTCTGTTCTCATCCTTGTTCTTCGGCATCACCGCCGCAACCAGAAAGGAGTTCATAGCCTACCTCGGAGGTGTATTATTCTTCGCCTTATGGATAGTTTCATCAACGCTTATGGGTATATTAAAACTTGAGAAACTATCAATATATCTTGATCCTTTCGGATTTTCCGCATTCAGCGAAACTATAAAATACTGGACATCTGCCCAGCTGAACACGCAAAGTATTCCTTGGTCTATGTCTATAACATTCAATAGAATCCTATGGCTTCTCGTTGGTATTGTCATCCTGTTCGTATCTTATAGGTTTTTTAACTTAAAAGAGAAGGAGGAGAAAGGCAGGAAACTCGTACAAGAGGAAATTAAGGTTTATCTTGAAAAACCAAAGTATGTCCCCTCCTTTAACATCTTAAAATTCATCATCCACACCGCCCTATTTGAGATAAAATATTTGAGGAGATCCTACGCGATACTCGGTATAATCCTTGTTTCCATAATCGTTCTCATACCTAACCTCTACGGTGTAAATATCATTTATGATACACCCGTATATCCCACGACCTCTTTACTTACAAGTGTTATTCAAGGAAATGTTCTTCTGTTCTATATGATTCTGACCACCCTGATTGCGGGAGAGATCATAAACAGGGATAAAGATAATCTAACCTCTGAGATGTTGGGCACCTCACCCATGTTCCCATACCTGCTCTTAGGTAGGTTCATAGGAATGCTGATTTTCTTAGGTATTCTGATTTTTGTGTATATTATATGCGGAGTCGTATATCAAGCGATAAATGGATATTACAGGTTTGAGATATTCCTGTACATCAAAAGGCTTATGCTGGAACCTTATTTAACCATCGTGTATCTCTCAACATTATCCCTGCTGATTCATTCCATAGTAAGGAATAAATTCGTAGGGCATATGCTATTTATGGGATACCTCTTAGGAATTCTGTTCATTTCAAACTTGGAAACGAAGATATTCCAATACAGTATAATACGATTCCCTTTTTATCCCCTCATAGAGTATTCGGACTTTTTCGGTTATGGGCATTTCATAAAGACTTTATTGGCGTACAGAGTATATTGGGGAGGATTATCTTTGATATTCATAACTTTGGCTTTCCTTTTATACACCGAAAACTTTACGGGTTTTAAAGGGAGACTCAAAAAGATGCTTTCCTCCATCAATATTAAAAACGGGGCCGTTTTGGCCCTTTCGTTCGTAGTGTTCGTAGTAAGTGGGATATATCTTTGGTATAACCATTATGTGTTCAATCGTTTCCTATCAAGGGAGGAAAGTAGAAGAATGAGGGTAAAATATGAGAAGCTTTACTCAAAGTACGAATATATGCCCCTGCCAAAGATAACGGATGTCTTTCTGAGAGTTGATATATATCCCAAGAGGAGAAGCGTATATACCTATGGAAAGTTCTGGGTAGAAAATAAAATCTCGCGTGCCATAAGTAGATTGTTCGTGAATATACCTGCCAAAAGCGAAACTCATAAAAAACTTGAATTTATAAGGTTTAGCGTACCTGTTAAAGAGATTCATAAGGATAAGGAGTTGGGTGTTGTAATATACGAATTTGTGAAGCCTTTGAAACCGGGGGATAGATTCTATGTGGAGTTTAAAATATCGTGCGAACCCAAGGGTATAATTGACGGTTTTGATACGAGGTGTGGGGTTTTTGAAAACGGCACATTTCTGTCGGGGAATTATCCCATTTTTGGGTATATGCGGGATAGGGAGATTAAAAACAGGAATTTGAGAAAAAAGTATGGCCTACCTCCAAAGGATGCATATCCCGATATTGACGATCCGAGAATCTCAAATATAACCATGATCAACGATGCCGATTGGGTGAATTTTGAGGCCGTAGTATCCACATCCGCGAATCAGGTTGCTTTGGCACCAGGCGAGTTGGTCGGAAGTTGGGAGGAGGGGAATAGGAGGTTCTTTAAATACAAGAGCTTGAAACCGATACTCCACATATACGCCTTTGTAAGTGGCAAATACTCCGTAGTATCCGATAATTATGGCGATGTGAAATTGTACATTTATTACCTTCCTTCCCATGATTTCAATGTAAAGAGAATACTGAAAGGTATGAAGGAGAGTTTGAAATTTTCCGAAAGATTTTCACCGTATCCTCACAAGACCCTCCGTATAGTTGAATTTCCGAGATTTGGAAGATTTGCACAATCCCTCGCAACCCTTATACCCTTTTCGGAGGATATAGGCTTCCTCGCGAAGGTAAAAGAAGGGGATATAGATTACGCCACTTTCGTAACATCCCATGAGGTCGGGCATCAATGGTGGGCTCATCAGGTAATATCAAGATTCTCAAAGGGAATACATTTCCTCTCCGAATCCTTCGCCGAATATACGGGTATAAGGGTCATGGAAAATATATACGGTGATGCATCAAAGTTCCTCAAACATGAGATAGACAGGTATTTAAAAGGGAGAAAGATGGAAACATACAAGGAAACCCCACTGTATCTCAGCGAGGGTCAGGCCTATATACACTACAACAAGGGTGGATTGATAAATTATTCAACCGCCGATTATATTGGAAAGGAAAGGTTTGATAGTCTTCTAAGGGAGTTTGTGAATAAGTACTCTTATAAACATTCACCTTACCCATCATCAAAGGATTTCCTCAGCATGCTCTACGAAATAGTCCCTGATACCCTTTTGGAACAGATAAAAGGTTGGTACGAGGACATAATCATTTACGATTTTGGTGTGAAAAAGTTTCGGTGGGAAAACGGGAAAGCCTTTATAGAGTATGAGTTTAGGAAGTTTCGGTATGATAGCGTAGGTAATAGGTACGAATTGAAACCCAACGATGTTGTTGAGATCGGTTTCTATAAGGACGGAAAGGTTAAGGAGTTGAGGAGAATAAGGATAAGAGAGAGCTTCGGAAAACTCATAATTCCTTTGACTTTCAAACCTGAAAAGGTGATGCTTGATCCTACGCATAAACTCATAAATCTAAGACTGTCAGAATAAAATAATCCAATAAGGCAGGATTACATTAACCCCTTTCCTCAACAATACCGCCTTTATCTCCAGGAACGGATAAAATCCACTCAAACCTATTAACATCATAACCCGCCTCTTTTATAGATATACGGGCGACTAACTCGCCTTTATCCTCATAAATATAAACTGCATCGGCGTATTTTCTTTATGTTCTTCGGCCTCACCTATTCCATACCTCGCTCTCCATTAAATCCTTTATCTCCGCAATATCTTTGCTTATATCGTCAAGTTTTTCGTTTTGATAAAGGAGGATATAAGCTATGATTTTTAGGTCTGGGTTTTGAATTTTGTCAATCAGTTCTTTATGCCTTTTTGGAACTGCAAAGATATTAAGGCCATTCAACGCTTTCATCCTTGTTATGGGATTGATAATACTGCACACTTTCAACGATGGTATAGTATAAACAACAGCAACAACACCAGCAGGAGGATTATAAATCCAATCATCACACATTTTCTTAATTCTTCCTCTTTTGAGTTCAAATCTTTTAAAGTTTCAGCTATCTCGTTTAAAGATTCATCAATATTTTTCTCCTCATCAAAAGTGGATTTTCTCAAATCTTCCGAATCTTGGAGTGATGAGATTTTTTTGATCGTTATTTCAGCTATTTGATTTAACGACTTATCCTGCTGCGAAGGATCAAGAGGTATATATTCCCTGCCTTGTGGCCTTCTCCTCATGAGGGGCTTCCCGCTTCATCGTGGGCAAAGCCCACTCCACGGGCTTAACTTCCCCGCGACCCACGGGTAGGGCAGACATTAGACGGCCTGCCAGCGCCTTATCTTAATATCATAAAGCCGAAAAACTTCTTGTAAAGCTCCCATCTATCAGAAATAAAAGATTTAATTACTCACCATCCCATCCAATACCCCACATCCTCCTCACCCACCTTTCACCATTTTTAACATCACACCCATAAACATCCTTCCCATGGGCATCAACAAACATACCTATACCACCCATTTCCCTTTTAATATTGGCACCACCCAAGGATATATCACATTGCATAACATAGTACTTATCATCTCCATAAACATCCACGAAAATACCCGTTGAATTCGTTAATCCCATACCTAATCCCCCATAGGTGTAATGGAAATCATTTCCAAGAGAATCGTATAGGAAACCCACGGAGAGATCATGCGCCGCACCTATGGAAGGGCCGTTCAATGCAAAATACATATCATCCCCCGATATATCCATAAGCAACCCAACGGATATATGGATTCCGGCGCCCTGACAATATTGAGTACATATATATCTATCGTCCCCTTCACCATCGTACAGAATACCCAAAGAATACCAGTAAGATACACCCTGGGCATAGGTTCCAGCGTTATAGACATCGTTCCCTTTAAAATCCATAAGTATTCCTATTCCTCCTCCAAAATCCTCCCTCATTCCTATGCTGAACCCTTGACCAAGACCCTCCCGTTGAGTTTTATACAGAGGCTCATGTATAGGTCCGTATCCTATGGTATATACATCATTCCCGGATCCGTCCAAAAGAAGACCCACGCCATAGGTTCCAGCAAATCCCTGACCGTAAATAACACTCTTGTATATATCATCGCCTGACATGTCTATCAAGAATCCTCCCCCGAAGGTTCCTGCACCGATGGAATGATAACCACCGTAATAGATGTCGTTCCCTTCACCATCGTATATGAAACCGAATCCCATTATACCGCTTGCGCATGACATATCGCCGCACATATACTTATCATCACCTTTGAAGTCAAAAAGTGCGGAAGAGCCAAAGAAACCCGAACCAACATTCCCATAATAAACATCATCTCCGGAAAGATCAACTATCAGAACCTCGCTATCAACATAATAAACATCATCGCCACCAAAATCCAAGATAGCAACGAAATTCCCTTTATATATATCGTTCCCTACGCCACCTATTGCTATATCACCGTATAAAGTTTTGTATATGTAAGTTGCGGTATCCTCTAATCTCGGAACCTTTGATGTATCAACATTCAAGAGGCATAGAAGGGAATTCATAAGATGGTTCCATAAGACGGTTCTCGCCAACTTCATATACTCATCCTTCGTAAGCGTATCGGAAGTTTCAACCGTATCCCATAACTTTTTAAGTGGTGTTTTAACTTTACTGATGAATTCAGGTTTTAACCTTGAGAATGCCCTATCTTTAAAGTAATTGTAGCAGTGCAGGACATCAATAAAATGCCCTATTACGCTATCCTTGTAGGTCATACGGTTTGATACTTTTATCTTTCTAAACTTTTCCCACCAAACGAGATTCAGGACTTTCACATAGGAAAACTCTCTGTACTCCTTGGATAGAGAATCAACGAAGTGAAACGCACGCAGAGGGTTATTTAAAAGATTTATAATCACCGATGGTTTTAATTCGGTTTCATAGGACAGATCTTTCTTAAAACCGAGATCTCTATTTGTAAATCCCGCAAGATACATCAAACTGTCTATGAAGAGCATTAGGGTATTATAAGGATGATGGGGGTCTTTCCTTTTGAACGGGGAGACTTAGAATCACCCTTTGCTCATTCTTCAAAGAATCAAAGGACATATCTACATCCATACTCTCGTACGCTTTATCAAACTCCTCAAAGATCTTTTTAACAGGACCCAGAGAATCCCTTTCGTAATACCGATAGAAATAAGTGGCAAGAGATTGGGCGAGTGTGGCTCCCAAAAGGAAATAGGATACCGTTTCCCTATTCAGGGCTACAAGATAGCTGTTTTCATAGAAGTTATACAATCTTATATCGCATTCACATCCTTCATTCTCATGAACATCCTCAACTTTGAAAATGCCAAAACCCAGATAATTCCCTATTTCAGCCAGCTTTACAAAATAATCTTTCTGGGATTCAGCGTCCTCAAGTAATATGTTCCCTATGGGACTACGGGCTATTGATACATATGTAAAGAGAACGCAGTTGAATCCGGCCAAGGTTAATGTATAGCGCGCCGTTTCGGGATCGGATATATCGGCAACCTTCATGTTTGCGTAGGCGTAGTACTCTCCGGGAAGTTGCGATATCCATACCTTCTTTATATCTGTGAATGCGGAATCTATCGCTATTATACCGGAGTCATCGGGCTCAGGAATCAGAGGCATTATTTTCTCCATAGTATTTTTCCTCTTCTCGGCTCCATCAACGGGATAAAATACCACCTTACTGTAATCGGGATTGGGAGTATCTATACGATCATGGGTTATACGCACCTCCATCTTGCATATCGGATCCCCACTTCCTATGCACGATGTTTCCTCAACATGTATGGTTCCCGGTTCAACATCAAGTGCAGCCTCAAGAAGACCGGCCACAAAACCCCTTTCAACATCACATATAGGAACGCTGGAAAACGACCTCAAAACTTTCAAATATGTATGGGCATGTGTGGATGCGAGAAGGTATATCTTATCACGTCCCTCCACATTAAGAACGCCCAGTCCTCTACTTTTGAAGTAATTCATACCAAAGGTATAGATTTCCTTATCGCTCAATCCGTATCTTTCCTTTATTCTACGAAACAGGCGGTAATGGGCTATTTCCGAGGAACGATATATGATTTCCTTACCTTTCCCCTCACCAAGTGCAAGTTTTATACCTTCCGCAAAAAAGTGGTTAAACACATTGCAATGGTAAGTGACGGGAATCCCTTCAACCAACATTCTACCCGTAAGGGGGTCATAAACCACAAAATCCAAGCTGCTATTAAAATTAACTTTTTTCATAGTCAAGTGTTATGCTGAAATGGGAGGCAAATTCCTCCGCGAAATCCCGTATATCAGGATTTTTTATTACCATTTTATGAAGTAACATCTCTTTCATCTTCGGAGGCACATTGGAAGGCATACGGGATTGGGCTTCTCTTAAAATGCGATCGTAGTCTTTCAGATATTTATCCACTTTTTCCATAATATCCGTGAGGTTAAGCATTTGGGTCTTTGTCCCATCAAATAAAGAAAAGGTATCTCCATGTGTTTTCCAAATAACAAATTTGCAACAGTGAAATGTTATTTGTTTTAACAAATTTTCTGAGATATTTTCGGCAGGTTTCAGATAGTTTAAAGCGAAAGCCAATTTATAAATGTCCTTGGTCGCGATCCATACCTTTCTTTCCTCCGTATCCAGATGTGCTATTATGTACAAAGGCAATACAAGAGCAAAGGAACCGTTTGTTTCTCTCATTTTCTGCATAATCTCATCCACCGTTCTCTTCATAAATCCAAGGGTTTTAGAAAAACCATAATCGTTCCATCTACCATCTTCGCTGGATATGTACAGAGTTAAAAAACCAAGGGCATTGAGGTTGGATACGATTTTCCGCTCCTTGGATTCATTCTCGTTTATAACCTGCTTTTCCGCGAGGCTTATATGAAACATAGAGGATATATCCTCCGCCGAATACTCAATCTTTTCAATATCAAGTTCCCAACCAAAATCTTTTATAATCTCCTCGGCGATAGAAATTATTTCTTTGGCATATTTCCTAAGATGCTCAGCATACGAATCCCTATATACCTTAGAAGCATACCCAAATATATCACCGAACAATTGGTTCTCAGCCTCCTCCTCTGATAGCAAACCTTCCCACCACCGTCTTTTTACTAAAAAACTCTCCGCATATATCGGCTCCCCCCGCAAGTAATATACGGTTATCACAGGATCCCCAAAGATCTTCCTTCTGTATACAACCGCACCACTGAACTTTTGACGATTCACCACTATTCCGGTTATTTTACAGTTGAATGGGTATTACTCTAAAATTTGCTATTGTGCTTGTGATACAGCCTTATAATTTCAGTATTATGTTGTGGCTTATAGGTTATTCCGTTAGTTTTAAAGACATAGATAATTTGCCGAGATTTTCAACCTATCCTGGGTATCCGGAGATACCTTTTAAAGTTTTCGTTATAAACCTGAGTTCCACTGAAAGGGTTGAAGGTATTAGGGTGAGGCTCGTAGAACAGGAGCCTATAAACTACAATATAACCTATGCTATGCCCGTTGATAGAAAGGTTAAAACCCATCTGCCCGATGTGTATCCGGAGAATATAGTATTTGTGGGCAATCAGGGGTTTTTCAGGGGTCATAATGTGGCGTTTGTGATCATAAGCGCCTTGCAGATCAAGAATGGAAGGGTGTTTCTCAACAAGAGGGTGGAATTTGATGTTATAAAGAAACCTTTTTCCTACCGATTTTCAAAACCCTCGTACTCAAATCCGGATATATGGAGAGGTACATTTGACTTTCTCGGAATCCGCGAATATCAGACTATGAGCTTCGTTCCCCAAGATAGGGTGGATTATATAATACTTACGACGGATGCTTTAAAAGATGCCTGGAAACCTTTGGCCGATTTCAGGAATTCAATGGGAATAAAAACGGAGATATTCACGGTTGAATGGGTGATCTCAAACTTCAATGGGAACTCAATACCCGAAAAGATTAGGAACTTTCTGAGGTATGCTTACGAGAATTGGGGAATATCCGCTCTACTGATAGGCGCGGATGCCCAATACATACCACCTTTGAGGACCAATGTGATGCTTTTCACCGATACGATAAGCGATATTTATGGAAATTGGTTCAGGAACTTTCTCTTAACGGACTACTATTATTCTGCCCTTGATGGGGATTGGAACCTAAATGACGATGAATGGGATGGTAGCGAGGAAGACATCTATGCGGATCTGGTTCCGGATATAATGGTGGGAAGATTACCGTTTAACAGCCCGTCAGAGGTTCAGAATTACATACAGATGGTTATAAACTATGAGACTTCCAACGATTTCTCAGTGCCCAAATTCGCTTTCATAGGCTCAAATCTTTGGGGGGATAGCACGGATCCCGATAGCGCGGATGGTTGTCTTCTCGCTATGGATTTAATGAACAAACTAACGCGGATACCCTCGTCTCAGAAAAGGATAATCTGTGAGCATCCATCGGCGGCGGTTAGGGATACTTTAAACTCCTTCAGACCCATAATGACATTCGCGATAGGACATTCAAACCATAAGATAATAATGACGAGGAATTCTTTGAGCGCATACGATGCGTTTGATTACAGAAGAACGGAAGAACTCAACACAGGAAATACGAAATTCATAGTAGGTTGGGTTGGTTGCTTTATAAACGATCCTTTTTCCAACTCCTTGGGGCTTGAATTCGTAAAGAGGGGTAAGGCTGTGGCATCCGTAGGGGTAACCAAGGCGGATTTTGGACTCTCCGTATCAAGTATATGGTCGGTGATATACGATTCCTTAAATAGTTTCAACGGTTTCCCATACATAGGATTGATAGTGAATTATGGAAAATTCGCCTATTCCTATGTATCGCAATACTCAACACTTTATAGGTATCTTCTCCTATCTTACCATATCGTAGGGGATCCCCTGCTTAGGGTATATAACGATGCTCGTCAGAAGCTTATGGTATCCTATACCGTAAATGATTCCCTTATAACCTTTACCGTCCTTGATTCAACCACACTCTCACCCAAACCCTTCGTTAAGATCTCTTTGAGGGATGACAGGGAAGTCGTAGGATATGGTTTCACCAATCTAAGCGGAACACTGACTTTGAGGGTGAAGAGATCCGATACGCTGTATTGGACCGCTTGGCATCCAAATTCTCTAATATATACCGGAAGCTTAAAAGCTGGATTTTCAAACTACGCCTTGAAGATAGATTCGGCGACCTTAACATCAACGAACGACACCGCGACCTTGCATGTCTGGATAAAGAACATAGGATCAGCAGGCATCTTCGTATCTCCCATACTAACATCCCCCGATCTGATGCCCATAACCCTACCCAGCGGAGCGAATATACCACCTGGAAGTTCCGTAAGATTTGATTGGACCGTGGTAAGATCACCGTTCTCGGATGGGAATAAATTCACCAAGATAAGGATATACGCCGGTGGTTATACGGATTCGGCGTATGTATGGATCGGTGGTCCGAGACTCGTGTTTCATTCGGCAAAATGGAGGTACTATTCCGATACGCTTTTGCTCATGTTTGAGGTTTCAAACTCGGGAAGCGATACGGCATTTGATGTGAGGATCGTGATTGATAGCAGCGGATTGACCCCATTGTATGGTAATACCATAACAAAGCTCGCCCCAGGCGAATTCACGAATCATACCTTGGTTTATTATCTGCGAGGGAGTTTCCCTTACGGTGGGTGGATAAGGTTTAACCTGTACGCGGGTCCGAAGTTCTTCGGTACATATAGAATAAGGATAGATACCCCCACCGTCTCAATAGACTGGTACTCTTCTGAGCCCCTGAACGGAGGTATAACCCTAAGATGGGGATATACGGGTATCACGGGTAGAAAGTATTCGTGGAGGGTCTTTGTGAATGGGCAACCCGTGAATTACGATACATTGACGGGATCCAATTACACATACCTAACCGATGATTTTTCACCCAAGAACTTTTCCGTGGTCGTTGTTCAGGATGGAATAGAAGGTGATACGGTTTTCTCAACGGTTGAATCTCCAAATCCAAGTTTGTGGTTCGTTAAGGATATTGAATATATCCGTTTCAGCAGTGTTCCCAAATATCCCAAGACCTCAGGGCCGATATTCGCCCAACTTCTAACCAACACGGCGGAACCTGAGATGATAACGGCTTCGGCTTTTAATAGGATATACGCATTAAAGCTTGACGGTTCGGAAATATGGAGGACGGATCTCGGAAGTTGGATTGAAACGCATCCTGTCGTCGCAGATATAAATTCCGATGGAAAACTTGAAGTGATAGTCGCAACCACATTCTACCTCCACGCCCTGCGAAGCTCAGATGGTGCCGTACTTTGGAGTGTCCCCTACCCTTACTTCCCCTCTTATGCCGATTCAACCCCTTATCCTTTGTACCTCGCCATAACTAAGTCATCATCAAATTTAAACATTCTGGTGATAAGTCGTAAAGGCAGCATATTCCTTTACAATCCATCCGGAATGCTGGTTAAGTACAGGTTGGCCGATTTCTCGGATACGAGTTTCATCTCGCCTCCCGCGACCTACGACTTTGATGGTGATGGGAATTGGGAGATAGTTGTAAAACTCGGAGATTCCCTCCATATCTTTGATCAAAACCTGAACGAATTGTCGGGATTCCCTATATATGTTAGGACTTCAAGGTGGTTATTCGTATGGGATTTTATCGGTGATAGTACCCCTGAAATCATAACATGCGGGCATAGGAATTCCATAATATCCCCATCGGGAACGATAATTATGGTGGATTCCTCGGCTTATAATCCTCTAAGTGTATGCCTACCTTTGGACTTTGATGGCGATGGAAACGATGACATAGCCTTTTATCATCAAACATTCCCCTATGTGAAGGTTTATAGAATTGATTCCCAGTTTGTTCTTATAGACACATTCTCCGAAGATGCCACTTTAAGGGGTAGGATGGCGACTACGGGAGATATAAACGGGGATGGCAAGGATGAAGTTGTAATATCGGATGCGAGAAGCTATCTGCACGCTTACTCTTACCTTAGAAAGGACCTTTACGGATTCCCAATTGATCTCTCGGACCACAACAGATTCAGAATCAACACCGTATATTCAACGCCGAGCCTCGTCAATTATGATGGATACATATACATATTCGCACCTACGGAGGCGAATAAACTTTACTCTTGGAGGAATTTCGGAGGTAGCGTGAAATGGGGGATGCCATTTTATAACAGGTGGGCCACGAATTCCCCCGTAGATTCCTTACCCGATGAACCTATACTCGTATCCGTGATGGAGAATCGTAAAGTGGAGATGAGTAAGGTGGTTTTCGGGAGGAACTACATTGAAATTTTCAAAGAAGGACGCATAGCTGGGAGCATATATTCCCCAACGGGAAGGAAAGTTATGAGTGTAAAGGGTGAAGGATATGTAAAGGTGGATTTGAAAGGTATTCCGAGGGGGGTTTATATGCTCAAACTTGGAAAAAAGGTTTATAAATTTATAAGGAGGTGAGATATGAACAGTGAGTGTATTATACTTCACGGCTCAATCCCAAGGAATCCGTGGATATTCCACAAGCGTTATAGTCAGATAGATTGAAAATCGTAAGAGAGTTCTCACCGGTAAAGCTACACTCAAAACCTCCCGAGCATTTAAAATGGGCATTTGTTCGTTTCGGAAAATACTACATTATACGGGGGGCGGGGAAGATATACGACTACGATGTTAGACCCAGGTGGGGATGGGAAGTGATATACGAGATGATAGATAGGCTTTATAAAGTGCCTGGGAAAGGTGGAGCGATAGGGGTGTTTGAAAGTATAAAGAAGGAATTTCTCTCGCTTTATGAGAGATTCTCCTCAAAGGAGAAAGGATATATACAAATTCTGAACAAGAGGGGAATAGGGAAGATCCTGCTTCACAAGTACAAAATCCACAAGATGTTTGAGATTCCGGCGAAGAAAAATGTCTTAGAAAAATCCGAGGATATACTGTATCTCAACTATGTTCTTCGGATCTTAGGATTTGATGTTCCGATTTACAAGATTCCGAACGAAGGTTTTCTTCGCAGAAAGATGTTTTATGATACGGAAAACCGAAAGATATGGCAACTCGCCTATCTGATAATATCAGGCATATTCGGATACGGGAATCAAGGGTTTGTGGTTAATACTCCCTTGCTGTTTGAGGAGTTCGTTGGGAAGATTTATAACGGTGAGAGATTTAAGGGATATGGTATGATTAAACCCGATTTCATAGTTGAAGGGAATGTTCCACTTGATGCAAAGTACAAGCCTGAGGTTAGAAGGGGAGACATATATCAAGCATTTACATACGCTAAGGTCTTAGAATCCAACAGGGCCATACTGGTATATCCCAAAGTGAAACCTGATGCTATAACCATATCGGATATTACCATATTCGTAGAAAGCGTATGGTAGAAATTTTTCAACCTTATAATTCCCATTGCAATGACGAAGGCAGAATTGATTGATAGAGTAAAGGAGCGTACGGGTTTAACCAAGCAGGAATTGAGCGTTATAGTGGATGTGATTTTGGAGGAACTGGCAGAGGCCTTCATAAGACAGGAGAGAGTTGAATTTAGGGGTTTCGGGGTGTTTGTTCCTGTGAAGAGAAAAAGAAGGAACTCCAATGAGAAGATACCCCGTGTAAAATTTAAGATGTCAAATGTTATAAGGCAAAGGATGATAGAGGAAGAAAAAAGGAGGAAGAGATAATGCCGTGCGGAAGGAAAAGGAAGCTGAAAAAAATAAAGAAGCATAAACTCAAGAAACGTCGCAAGAAGATGCGTCATAAGAGCAAGAAGTGAGCGTATATCTGAGCGTGGGTTTGGGAGGGTTGTTTGGAAAGTTTTACCCGGGGATAGGTTTTGGTTATGAGTTCAAAGTGTTTTATACGGATGTTAGGTTCTATCAAGGATTCGGGGATTATGATCTATCCTTTGGAAGTCTGGGTTTAAGGTACAGTGCTGATATTAGGAGTTTTAGATTGAAAACCTTCGTAGGTATCTCCGCCGGTAGATACAGGGTTATAAGCACCAATAAATACTCCGCAGGTTTGGATTATGGTGTAAGGATGAGATATAGGAGGATATTCGTGGGTCTCAGGGGGTTCTATGATCTATCGGGGAATCCGTTATGGATAGAAGTCGGTTTAAATCCGTTTTGAGCATTGATACATCCTACCTGTGGGTATCATCCTCGTACTATAATGAAGGTAAGATATTCTCCTGCTTTCATCTCAGGCCTTTCAATCATCTTGAGATGCTAAACACCTGTGTGTTAAAAGTTTCGGAAATACCGGAAAAATTACCCGATGCGATTTTGATAAACATCGGACCTGGATTTTTTACATCTTTGAGAGTCTCGGCATCCTTTGTTAAAGCGATACTCTTATACAGGAGGATACCCGTATTCGGGTTCAACACCTTGCAAAGCATGTTGGTTGGATTACCTCCGGGTAAATACATATCCTTCCTTGACGCGAGAAAAGGAGAAATATACGCCCAGAGTTTCTTAGTGAAGGATGGGATACCTTACCCTACGGATGATTTACCTCTCGGAATATACAAACCGGAAGATGTATCTTTAAAGGGTTATGCTAAATTCAGCGGATATATAAGGGCTATAAATCTGATAAGTTTATTCTTTAAAGGGTTTGGTGAGGAATTGGATGAGAGTTTTGTACCTCTCTACCTAAGGCCACCCGATGCCATAGTAAATTTGGCGACACCACGAGCACCGTCAAACCCATAACCCACAATGTTGAAACCGTATCTCTTCGCATACTTGGAAAAGTTCTCTTTAAAGTAATTATTCCTGAAAAGCCCTCCATGTACGGCCAAGTCTCTTATACCACTCTCCTCCCTGACTTTTATACACATACTTAAAAGCTCCTTGATCGCCGAGAGAACTATGTATATGCTATCCTGATCCCCAAGTTCCGCGCATTTTATCACAACCCTTGAAAACTTTGCAATCCTCCTGATTTTATCCTCATCCTTCAATGTCAATATTCTCTTGATTTTATTTCGCACATCCTCCAAATCTTCGGAATTGAATATCGCTATTCTTAAAAAACTCTCCTTCCTCAACAGCAATTCAACCGCCATCCTTCCTATCCAAAAGGCGCTTCCCCAATCCGAAAATAGATATCCGTATCCCCCAAATCTGTAAATTTCGCCCCCCTTCCTCGCCACGCATATTGATCCCGTACCCGCTATTAAAACCATACCATCCTTTTCCCCGAAGGCATCGTAGAGCACGCCTTCAACATCACTTATCACCTTACCTTTTAAAATCCTCTCCATTTTTCGTTTTTCCTTCTCATTCCAAACCCCCCTTATAGCATAGCACACTTTATCGGCATCCAATTTGTCCCTTAAATCCTCCGTCAATTCTCTCAACTTTATCCAACCATCACCATATTTCCATTTCAAATGACCCTTTTTTAAAACCTTGCTACCGTCCCATAAGACGAACCTACTTCTGCTACCACCTATATCAACACCAACGATTTTCAACTTTTCATTATAAAGATGGAACAGATGGGAATCTAATTACATTGAAAGGAGGTGAAAAATGAAAAGGGCATTAATGACTATATCCTTGCTTGCATTCATTCCTGGGTTTGTCAGCGCTTCACCCTCAAAACATTTACTTATGCTTTTCAATAAGGCTCAGGGCATGGTAGAGAAGGACAAGGCTACGGAGATAAAGAAATTAAAGCTAAAAGCGGCCGAAGAAATATTCAACTTGGAGGCGAAGATAAAAACCACAAGATTGAATCTTCACGATATGATACTATCAGGGGCGAGCGATAAAGATATAAAGAAAACTTTCCAAAATCTCATGTCCTTAGAAACCGAACTCAAATCCACAATCTTCAACTATCAACTGCGTATTCGCGATATCCTGGGTCCCGAAAAGTTCGCCGAACTCTTAAAATCCTTAAAACCTAGAAAACCGCACAGACACCGTATGAGATAGTTCTACTTGACTATGAGCTTCCTAGCCCTACCATTTGAGATTATGAAATACACTCCACGAGTTATCTGGTTCCATTCAACTTTCCTGCCGTTTATATCGTATATGACTTCGCCGAAATCTCCGATTCTTCCGTTCTCGCTGACATTCAGACCATCATCATAACCTAAGGAGCAGGTTATGATCGTAGATGAATCCACAGAAGTTACGGAAAAGACGCTGACATTCGGAGATATACAATCGCATGGACCTGAACACTGCGCATAAAGCGTCCAACTTATGGATGTGGCGGATGGAGGTACCCAGGTTGATACATCGCCCTCCCAGAATCCATAATGGTTTCCCGGAACGGTTCCGTCAAAGTATCCTATAAAGTTGCCATTGAAATATCCATCGTTGGGAATCCCATCCTGAGGGTCGCCCACCGTTAAAGATGCCTTCGCGGATGGGGTGGTCGTAGCGGTGAAACCCGTTTGATTCCAAGAGAATGAAGAAGTATTGAGGTACTGTGCCATAGCATATACGCTTATCGTTCGCTTGGGTAGAGTCCCATCGCAATATACCACATACAATGTGGCTCCATCCGCACCCGGTGTGGTTGGTAAGGCCTGAGGAACGCTTATGGTGTATGTTCCGTTGCCAGATACGAAGGATGTCACATCGGCCGCATAAACATAGTAGCTGCTGGTACCCCAACATAAGGTTGATGTGTTTGCTATAACGGTACCAGTTATAGGACTTCCATTGAAAGTTATATTTGCGAGATCGGAAGGATTATTACACTCGCATCCCCAGAATAGAAGCGCCTTAATAACATTTGCACCTCCGGGTATGCCCGATACGGTGAAGTTTTGTGTCGTTCCCGTCCAGAAACTCACAGCCGATGAGACGAAATCACCCGTAAGAACCTCCCTATAATACTCGTAGGGGGCGGTCAATATACCTATATCATCCTTACCCGAAACCATATCGCTTATGCCAAAATATGCTATTATGACGTTCATACCTATTGGAATTATATGGATGAACGATTTCTTTTCATTGTAAGCGATAAATTCGTTTCCAAAGATGGTGTTTCAGCCTTATAATGTATCTTTATGCTGATGCTTATGTATTTTCTTTCTCAACTTGATGAGAGTAGGCAGGCGGATAGTATAGTGAAGTCTTGGGGTGTCGTGGAGTTCTATTATGGTGCTTGGTTCATAAAGAACTTTGATACCTTACCTGTAAGCGAGGATATACCGAAACCGAAGGGTGAATGCAAAGAAGGTGGGAGTATTACAAGAGAGACTGGAAGACGAGGGAGTTTAAGCCTCTTCTCGGTTCAACTCTTAAAGGCTATCCTCTTGATCTGCTTGACTGGGGAAAGTATCTCGTGTTTTATATCAGAGGAAAAGGGAGGTATGATATAGGTGGTTTGGTTGTATATCAGAAGTATTGTAGGGGTTTCTTTGTTATCCAAACTCTTAACTCATCGTGGTTAGAGATAAGAATAAACCTTGACACTTTAAGGAAAGAGTTTGATGTTTTTAATCCTCCGAAATGGATATGGGAGTATTGGGGCTCTCCACCCTGTTGGAGAAGAAGTTTTGTTCCCTTGATATTGAATATAGGTCCCCTTGCTGACACTTTTGGGACTTATGAATACGAGATAGAGATAAGCCCGTTGTATTTGGTGAGGTGATGATATAATGATTATAAGTGATCCAGTGATAGTTGAGGGTGGATGGCGTTTCTGCCTTTGAGAGGGGATTATGAAAAGCTTGCCTGACGCTATAATTAAATGAGCCTCTTACTCTCCTCAACTGCATCAACTATTTGAAGTAAGGTGCCGGGAAGGGCGGCCTCAACCCTATCCCATATGGGAAGCTTCGGTGAAGGGGCGCTCTCATTCTCAAACTCCATTATCGCCTGCTCTATACAATCGGAAAAAACCTCTATGTATCTATACTCCCTGTGTATGTTCGTCTTTAAACCGTTCATCATGCTTACGGCCATATATGTTTCCACATATTCCTTTGCCACATTTATGTATGTATGTTTCAAGGTTTTGTATATACCGCTTGGGAAAACTACGCCCCTTGAAGTCAGTTCCACCAAGAATGTTTTGAATATATCAATTACCATTTTCCTCAGATCATCCCTACTTCTGTGTTTGTGATCGTACCTACCAGCTATCTGCACTTGGGCTATACTTTCAACCTTTAAAACCCTATAAGTCTCCGAGAGTATGCTGACCTCCATACCCCAATCGGAGGGTATCCTCATATTACGGAATATGCTAACATATCCTCCCATTTCCCCTGATAGAGGATAACGGAAATCCCCCAAGAATTCAAGGAATTCGCTTGAACCAAAGACCATTTTAAGTGTCCTTATTATAGGGAAGTAGAACAATCTTACAACCCTACCGAACAACCTGTTTCCAAATCTCGCGTAGTATCCTTTCGTAAAAGCGTATTGCAACTTAGCGATGGGGTAGGCCAGGAGAAGAGGAATATAGGGCGTATATGTCTTTATATCCGCATCGTGCATCACAAGTATGGGTGTATCCATTCTTCCTATTATATAACCCAAGCCCATCCAGACAGCCATACCCTTACCCCTCTGACCCAAAACGAATTCCCTCGCTATATTCTGCCTTATCTCCTTTAACGCTGGATTGTCATTCCATATCACTATGCCCTTCTCCCCCAAGATCTCTTCAACCTTATTAAAAGCCTCCCTAAACTCTTCCAAACTCGCCCTATCCAACACTATAAAAACCCTGCTTATCCCCTTGGTTTCAGATAAAGACTGCATAATTTTAAACATTTCGGGTTGGGAAAAGTCGCTGTACAAGGCGGGTATCAAAACCCCCACATTCAAATTGGTGGAGAGAATCTCCTCCTCTATCTCCTCAACCGTCCTCTTAACCAACAGAGGCAGCGTAGGAACCACATTCTGATGTAAATCCATAAGGTGGATATTTTACTGGGGAAATATTTCATCCGTAAAATACTCCGTATGGTACCTGCTCAACTTGACGAATTTAGGGAGTATGTAAGGGAAGTTGCGGAGAGTATAAAGCAGTTTTCCATGATCGTTGATAGGGAGGACAGATTCGCCAAGGAAAGCGTCAGCAAAGTATTTGAATCCGGACTCGCGGGAGTTATAATACCAGAGAAGTATGGAGGATTGGGTTTGACCACCAAGCATTATGTTATATTCATAGAGGAACTCACCAAGGTTTGCCCATCAACCGCCGTGACCTTTGCCGTGACTTCTGGACTTTCAGCGGGATTTCTCATAAACTTCGCCTCCGAGGATATAAAAAGGGAGTACCTTCCTAAGGTGTCAAGCGGAGAATACATAGGGGCATTCGCCCTTACGGAGCCCTGTTGCGGATCGGATGCCGGAAATCTAAGAACCAGAGCGGAGGAGACGGATGGAGGATTCAAACTCAACGGTCAGAAGGTCTTTATAACGAACGCCTCCGTTGCAAACTTCGTTATAACCATGGCCAGTACGGATCCTGAAAAGGGGAAAAAAGGAATAACGGCTTTTCTGGTTGATACCGATTCAAAAGGTTTCCTCGTGCTCAAAAACGAGTATAAGCTGGGGTGGAGGGGATCCGTTACATCTACGATAGTTTTTGATGATGTCTTCGTTCCTAAGGATAAGGTCATAGGGAAAAGGGGGGAAGGTTTTAAGTATGCTCTCGCTTCATTGGATGCTGGAAGGATAGGCATAGCCGCCATGGGAATGGGGACGATAGCGAGGGCGCTTGAAATATCCACGGAGTATGTGAAGGAAAATGGACTGACTGATAACGAGAATTTCACATATCGCCTCGCCGATTTAGCGTGGATGTACGAGGTCTCTAAGGAATATACATTTAAGGCGGCTGAGAAAAAAGATAAAGGGGAAAACTTCACAAAGGAGGCTTCCATAGCCAAGCTAGTTGCCTCGGAATATGCTATGAAATCGGTGAATATAATGATGGATATACTGGGACCGGATGGCGTAGTGTGGGGTGAGGCGGAGAGGTTGTTCAGGGATACCAAGGTGTTGGAGATAGGCGAGGGTACAAGTGAGATTCAGAGGATGGTAATATCAAGAACCCTGCTTTGATTGAGATACCCGTAATAATCGGACCTACGGGAAGCGGTAAGACGGAATTGGCGTTATCTTTGGCGAAAGGGTACGGATTCGTGATAATAAACGCAGACAGTCGTAAGATATACAGATACCTTGACATAGGTACGGCCAAGCCCCCGAAAAAGGATAGGAAATTTTATAAACTGCTGGATATAATTGAACCTTGCGAGAGTTTTTCGGCATATCAATGGATGGAGATGGCGGAGAAAGAGATAGAGAATCTCGTTAATGATGGGAAAAGGGTCATCATTGAAGGGGCGAGCGTTTTATATCTGAAAGCGCTGTTTGAGGGGTTCTTTGAGCAACCCGAGATACCCCCAGATATTAAGGAGAAAGCCAAAGTCTTATCTTATGAGGGTAAGGGTTATGATATATTGAAGGAGAAGGATCCTGAAACCGCGAGGAAAATCCACCCTAACGATAAGTACAGAATAAGCAGGGCTTTGGAGATACTCCTCGCGACGGGAAAACCCATATCCTTTTGGAGGAGATTCAAGCGAAAGCCGAAGTTTAAGCCTATCTACCTTTTCATAGATATTCCGAGAGATGTTCTTTATAGAAAACTTGAACATAGGGCGAGGGTAATGTTTGAGGAGGGTTTGATAGAGGAAACGAAGGAAATCTTAAAGATTTATCCGTGTTTTAAGGAATGGGGGAAGAAGGTGGTTGCGTATAGGCAGTCCTTGGAATTCCTTGAAGGAAAATACGATTATGAAACCGCCATAAGAAAAAAGTACAAGGCGGACAAGATTTTGGCGAGGAGGCAGATCAGGTTTATGAAAACTCTGGAACCCCGTATGGTTATCCCTTATGATCATAAGGAGAGGATTCTATCGTACCTCCACCTATGAGAAAATCGTCTATGTAAAAGGCGGCCCCTTGCCCCGGCGTGGGTGCGAATACGGGTTTATGGAATTTAACTAAGACTTTATCTTCAAACTCCATTATTTTCGCCTTCTCCGCCTTTGATCCCGCCCTTATTTGAACGTACGCATCAATTTCACCTTCGGGTCTGTAATGCCAGTTGATGTTGGAAACCAGAATCTCTTTCAACATGATCTCCTCCAAATCACCGAGTAGTATATCCCCGTTTCTAAACCCTTTGACATAAACCCTCTTACCAAGTGAAACATTCAAACCTTTCCTTTGACCTATGGTATAGAAGAACGCCCCTTTATGCGTTCCGACGATCTTTCCCTTATACAAAAACCTTCCCTCCTTGGGCCTCAGACCCATTCTAAGAAGGAAATCCCTGTAATTCCCATCAACGAAACATAGATCCTGAGACTCCGGTTTTTTGGCCGTGGGCAATTTCACCTTTAATGCTATACTCCTAACTTCCGCTTTGCTCATATTACCAACGGGAAAGAGTAGTCTTCTTATCCACTCGGAAGGTATCCTGAACATAAAGTAAGATTGATCCTTATTCCTATCCTTTCCCCTCATCATTAGTTCCACACCCTTATAAAAGCCTTTCCTTATATAATGCCCAGTTGCGACATAATCAGCGCCTATCTCATCGGCGAGATCAAACAACGCTTTAATCTTATAATCCCTGTTACATATGAGACATGGGTTGGGTGTTCGGCATCTCGCGTATTCGTTCATAAAATATCCGATCACATCCCTCTTAAATCCATCCGAATAATCCAACTCGTAAAACTCTATACCCAAGTACATCGCAACTCTCTTGGCCATCTGCAAGGAACCTATGCTGCAACAGGCATAAGGATTCTTACTCTCCTTGTATAAAACCACACTCGCGCCTATAACCTCATACCCTTCCTCTTTGAGCATATAAGCCGCTACGGAGCTATCAACACCTCCGGAGAGACCAACTACGACCTTACCCTTCATCCTTTCCCATTTTCTTTGGATATTTTGGCCTAGTATGTCTGTAAGCGAGCAAGATAGGGATAAACGCATCCTTCACCTTCTGCAAATCCCCTCGCGATAATGGTACCCAATCAAGTTGTCCATCGTTTATCTTCTCATTAAACACCCTATCAATCATCTCCCTTATCTCTTCTTCCGTATATGCTCCTCTGGATGCCGCCTCAACGGAATCCGCCAGCATAACTATGCCCTCTTCGGGTGTTTTGGGTTTCGGTCCTGGATATCTAAACTGTTCCTCCGAATAGGGTAATTTTGAGGATTTGGCGCGGAGGTAGAAAGGTTTCAGCAAGGTGGTTCCATGATGGGATGCTATTATATTTACAACCTCCTCGGGCAAATTGTGCTTCCTCGCAAGTTCAACACCTTTCTTTACATGGGATATTATTATCTTTGCGCTCGTTATGGGATCAAGGTTATCGTGGGGATTTTCGTCAATCTGGTTTTCTATGAAATATTCCGGGTTGAAGATCTTACCAATATCATGATAGTATCCACCGACCTTCGCGAGTATGTGGTTTGCACCCACAACCCTCGCCGCTGCCTCTGCAAGGTGTCCCACGGATATTGAATGGGCAAAGGTTCCTGGGGCCTTATTTGAAAGCTCTTTAAGCAAAGGATGATCCAAGGAAGTTAGTTCAATCAGAGAAAATTCTGTGGTTCTATGGAATATTCTTTCTATCAAAGGTAGGACGATAAAATACAAGCTCGTTGATATAAACGAGGATGCACCGCACCATACACCCATATCCAACAGATTACTTAGGGAATAACCCTCCGTTTGCATAAAGGGAATTGAGATGAGGAGTGAAACCATTCCGCTTATGAATGTCATAACGATGATATACAGGGTATGGACCCTCCTTTTGAAGATCTTTATGCCCATTGACGATGTTATGGCCATGGATGCGAAGTAAAGGGGTATTGTTAGTCCAAAATCGTAATTCGCCCCCCTGATTATGGCAAGGAGTAAAGCCAAACTTATGCCCATGGTTGGCGTGTCAAGGGATGATACGGCTAAGGATATTAGGGGGGATAATGTGAAATATATGGGGGCTGGGGAGAATTTATGCATTGCAAGTTCGGATAAATACACCACAGAAAATATGAAGACGGAGGCGGAAGAAGGTACATCCCATCTCCTCACATAGAATCCTATGAAGATGAATATGGAGATCAATATACAGAGCCCCAAGAACGCCCATCTCCTAGGCATTAAGTTGGTTTTTCTGTACGCTTCAAGTATCCTGAGTGTGGTATCATTGACGATCTCTCCCTTTGATACAACCACCTCACCGGGATTTATTATGAAATCAACCTTGCTTATAGACTTCAAGCGTGAGTTTATATATTCGTAGGTTAAGGTGGAATCGTATATCAAGGTTGGGAAAAGAACCAGGCATAGAGTATCATCCTTCTTGCATATTTCCCCTATTGACGGAAAGCTCCCTCCAAACGCCGGTACATAATTCCCATCTTGATATATGAGTATGGGTCCAGGATATTTAACATCAACTATCCCCCTTTGAAGGAGTTCCAAAGCCCTTTTTCTAAGGGATGTTATATCCAAAGTGGGTATCCTTTCCGATAGGCTATCTATCAGGAGGTTTAACGAATCTATGAAGGCTCTCTTTATATATACGGGGGGCGAGTTGTTGATTATGTCCATAGAATCCTGCCTCAACCTCTCGGGGGATTTTTCAACTACGATCCTTCGTGTGGCTATTATGGTCTTTTTTATGACATCGCCGGGTTTGTAATTGAGATAATCCTTATAAAAGATGGGGGATAGTGCAACCACCAATGAAATGATTATGGCGCTTAGAATCTTATTCACAATCCATGCTTTTCGTATGCTTCTATGATCCTTTTGACTATCCTGTGCCTTGATACATCTTCCTTAGTAAAATATACAAAGCCTATACCCTTCACATCTTTGAGTATATTTACAGCCTCAATTAAACCGGATTTCTCGTTCTTTGGTAAGTCTATTTGGGTTATATCTCCCGTGATCACCACTTTTGACCTCGGTCCTATCCTCGTCAGGAACATCTTCATTTGTACGGTCTTCGTGTTTTGCGCCTCGTCAAGGATTATGAACGCATCGGATAGGGTTCTTCCTCTCATGTATGCCAAGGGGGCGATCTCAACTATCCTTGCATCCATCATCCTCCTAACCTTATCATAAGGTACCATTGAAAACAGGGCATCATAAAGGGGTATAAGGTATGGATACACCTTTTCTTCATATGTTCCGGGTAGGTATCCGAGACTCTCACCCGCCTCAACCGCGGGCCTGGTTAGGATTATCTTTTCAACTTTACCTTCTCGCAGATACTTTACAGCCATGGCGACGGCTAAGAAGGTTTTTCCCGTACCGGCGGGTCCTATGGCAAAGATAACATCGTTCTCCTCTATGGATCTTATATATTCCCTTTGATGCGCGCTTATGGGTTTTATCTTTTTCTTGAATGTTATTATGGTGTCGGTATCCTCATCAATGTCGGGAACGGTATCCTCGCCTTCCAGCATCCTCAGAATCCTCTCCTTAACCATATTCACATCGCTCTCCGAACCCCTCAACCTAACCTCGGAACCCCTGGCGGAGATCTTTACCGAAGGATACATCCTTTTAAGCTCCTTCAAATGCTCATCATAAACACCAAAAAACTCCATAGCCTTTTCCTCAGGTATCATTATGCGTATCTCCATAGTTTCCACCTCAGGTGAGAATTTTAAAGTTGAAAAGTTTTCAGTGATGAATCCTCTTTATAATATTCGCATCATGTTATGGTTAATCACCATAGGTAAAGGTGCCGCGATAGGTATTCCAATTACCCCCGCACCTTCCAAAAAGGCGGGGGAATGGAGATTATACAATTCAACTCTCAATACCATAACGAAGGCTCCCGTTCTCAAAGGAAAGAGATGGGGAGAACCTGCGGCGATAGATTTCTCCGGTTCCCAATCCGATCCCGCATCCGCAACCTTATTCGGTGAGAGTAGGGATTTCAAGGATTCAAAAACGGTGAGGCTTATGGTAAGAGGTAGCGGCAGAATAAGAATCAATCTTTACTATACTTATAACGGTGCATACCGTATGCTTTCAAAGGAAGTGAATCTGGATAACGATTGGATATTAGTGAAATTTGACCTTTCCAAAGGCTTAGAATTTGGTCTTGGTATGCCTTCACGTCCCGATGTTATAATGCCTATGAAACTGGTAATATCTTCTTCTGAGAGCGCGAAAATGGATTTTTCAGGCGCATATATAGAATAGGGAGGTATTACCATGTTGATATTTTTGATTGTTGATCCACCTTTTGGGACCAACATTAAGGTATCAAACTGGGACATAACAACGAACATGGATCAACTGGAAGCTTCATTGGCAAAATCTTCGTCGTGGATAGCGGCTCATTGGATAGATACGGATTGGAGTAGTTTTTTCTCAGCCAATGATTTTGCTATAAGTTCAGACGGTGGGGCAACTTGGAAATTTGTGTGGTACCTACCACCTTCGGACACTATAAATTGCTGGATAGGTGATCCTTCTGTGGCCGCGGATCCAACGAATCCGAACAGGTTTTACGCTGTTGGAATGATATACTGTAATCCTTATACACCCACGGGAGAGGTTTACTTTTGTAAGAACATTGGATCAAGGCCTGATACCGTAACCGATTGGACATGTAGCATACTTCCCCCTAATGATAGTTGGATGTACTTCAAGGATAAACCATGGATAATCGCCTTAGGTGGTGGAAACTTACTCGTTGCATATACGACCGATAAGTATGGAAACTATGAGATAAACATAGCGAGAAGTACGGATGAAGGTGCCACTTGGAATACCGTAAGGTTATCCGATGTGGTTTCAACTGTGGCGTACTTCTGGAAGGATGGCTCAACGGTCTATCTTTCCCAGAATAACTTTAACAGTTGGCCAACTTATATAAAGATAAGGGTTAGAAAATCAACGGACAATGGGGCCACTTGGACATCCTTGGGTGATGTGGTATCGTTTTCACCTGGATCATCAACCTATTGCCCGAACTTTAACCGACCAGCGAAAATACATAATAACATAACCGCCCAAGGGAACAATATAGCAGTAGCATTTATAAAGCCCAACGGTTCCTATTGTAATGTTGGGGTAGCGTATTCAACGGATGGGGGCTTAACTTGGAATAACAGGTATGTGGCCCAGACTTCATCTGATCAAGTGCTACCTATGATAACCAGCTCCTCACCCTCAACAATATATGTTATGTGGCAGGAAAAAGTTGGGACTTTTTGGACAACAAAGTGGGCGTACTCAACCAACTGGGGGACGACATTCTCACCGCCCGGAAGGGTTTCCGATCACGATTATTATTTCAATGAAAGTCCGGCTGGGCACGATTATAATGGGTTTATATATGATGGGGGAAATCTATACGCAATATGGGCTAACGACTACTATGGGGATGATGCTGGAGCCGTTTATTACGCGAGAACCATAAGCACTTCTGCGGACGAGAGCTTATCCTTAGAGGACAGACGCACCGATATTAAAATATATCGTGTTGATGGATCTCTCGTTAAGGGTGATTTTAGGAATCTCCCTACGGGGGTGTACTTCATAAGGTCGGGAAATAGAATATACAAGCGCATACTCAGGTAGAATTCCTCACACCCAACCCCCTGGGAAAGTATAGCGAAGGTTCTTAACATATTCGTAGGTTTTCATTATCCCATCTTCAAGTCTCCAAGTAGGTTTCCATCCTAAGATACGCTTGGCTTTGCTGTTATCCGCTATAAGGTTATACACCTCAACCCTCTCATTTCTTAAAAGCGTGGGATCTTGAACGATTCTCAGCTTCTTAGAAAGCACCTTACCGACGATTTCAACTATTTCACCAACCGAAAAACTCACACCGTTCCCTATGTTTATCTCATCTCCCCCACTCGTATCCTTGTTTAAAGCTAGAATGAAGGCCTTAACCGTATCTTTAACATAGGTAAAATCCCTCTTGGGGGTTATATTTCCAAGTCTTATGGTATCCGAGTTCGTGGCCTGATATATTATCCAGGGTATTAGGGCCCTTATTGATTGTCTTGGACCGAAGGTGTTAAACGGTCTTATTATCAAAGTGTTCAAGCCATAGGTAAAATAAAAACTTTTAACCATCGCATCCGCACCCACCTTTGATGCGGCATAAGGGGATTTCGGCAATCTCGGAAAACTCTCATCCAGCTTTTTATCTGAACCTCCGAATATTTCGCTCGTTGAGGCATGTATGAACTTTAAAACTCCGCATTCCAACGATGCTCTGAGTATATTCGCCGTACCCACAACATTGTTCATCGCGAAATCTATGGGATTCTGAAAGGAATAAGGGACGGATATTTGGGCTGCCAAATGAATGACATAATCAACCCCCTTAGTCGCTCTTAAAACCGATGTATAATCCCTGATATCACCCCAAAAGATCTCTATGCTTTTGAGCTTCTCCTTATCAAGGAACCTCAGGTTCCCTATGTATCCCGTTGAGTTATACCTCAAAAATACCCTAACATCGTAGCCTTCTTCCAAACAACTCTCAACCGTGTGAGAACCTATGAATCCACTCGCGCCGGTTATGAGAACCTTCTTCATTCCCTTTGGAGGAGGTTTATTTGCGCGAGGAGATTCGCGAAGAAAGCGTGTAGGGGCTGTTTCAGTTCAAACTTCTTATAGACCTTATCAATCATCTCTTCTTTAACTCTTTCAACATCTCCTTCAAACTTCTTTATGGTTTCTTTGAGTAGTTCAACATACCACAGCGTGGTTTCATAAGAATTCTTCAAATACTCCTTTATGTTTTCCCTACCTCTTATTATCATCTCATGGGGTAGCCCTAAGACCTCAAACTCCAAGGATGATATGAAAAGCAAACTCTTTATATAATCATCCAAACTGCTCAAAAACTGAGGTAGTATGAAGGTATTTTTATAATTGGGAACACCGGTAGCCTCACCTGGAATGAGTATCATCTCAGGTTCAATGAGATATGTTATAGAATCCTTAGTATGTCCTGGCGTGTAATATGCGGTTATTCTGTGGGATTTCAATTCAACGGTTAATCCATCTTCAACATCGTTAAGATCAAAAGGTCTAAATTCGTACCTATCTTTGAAGCCCACAAGCTCCATCTCCTTTAAATTCAATTCGTTTATCAGTTTGATAGCCCTTTCACTTGATAGGACCTTCCTCATCCTAGGATGAGCGTATATTTCCGGGTTTGCGATATTCAGCAGGTACGGGATACCTCCGACATGATCATAATGAGAGTGCGTTAGGAAAATCAGGTTCAACTGGACATTCTCCTTTTTTATATAATCCGATATTTTGCGTCCCCAATAGGCCGTCCCCGTATCTATCAAGACATCTTCAACTATATAAACATAGGCGTAAGGTCCCCCTAAGATACGAATATCACCCACCCTTTCCTCCGAAAATCTGAGATCTCTCATACTAAAAGTTGGTTTTTATATCGTACTCCAACCTGTACATAACCTTTACACCCGAGAATTCAAATCTGCTCAGTTTCATCATGTCCTTTATCTTATCAAGGATACCCTTAGATTTCGGATAAACCACTATCTCGTAATCCCCTTTGATCTTAGCCTCCTTCTTAACATATTCAATCGCGTCAAGAATACCCCCGAACTCATCGGCCAATCCTATATTAACCGCATCAACTCCGCTCCATACCCTACCCTGCGCTATGGCATGCACGGAATCCTTCGGCAACTTCCTCCCCTTGGCGACATGATTCACGAATCTCCAATAGAAATAATCAACCAACTCCTGAGCCCTTCTCAGTTCGGTTGAATCCATCTCCCTCCAAAGTGAGTACGCGTCAGAGTGAGGATACAGCTTAACCACCTCCCTGCTTATGCCTATCTTTGAGTAAAATCCTCCAAGAACGGGTTTCAATCCGAATACCCCTATGGATCCCGTTATTGTCCTCTTATCAACGAAGATCTTCCTCGCAGGAGCTGAAATGTAATAACCCCCCGATGCGGCAACGGATCCCATTGAAACCACCACGGGCTTCTTTCTATCCGTCAGTTTTATCTCTCTGGCCATAATGTCGGACGCTAAGCCGCTACCTCCGGGAGAATTTACCCTTAAAACCACACCTTTTATGGACTTATCTTTTCGTATCTCCTCAAATATCTTCCTTATCGTCGCGCTTCCAACCGTCTTTCCTCCAAGTATGGGTATAGGGCTGAATGAACTCTCGCCATCAACTATCCCTCCCTCGGCTATCACCAAAGCTATCTTCGGTTTGTCATCCTTCCAGGCTCTGGTATCAACTTTAACTGAACCCTTGTATTTTCTACCTTTGAGCATATCCTTAACCTGATCGTAGTACAATAAACTATCAATCAGTCCGAACTTTAACGCCTCCTCGCCTGAAAGATAACCGTACTCCCTTATTATCTTCTCAAGGGAATCTACGGGTATATTTCTATTCTTGGAAACCTCCTTTAACCATACATCCCATGTGGTTGTCAATAACCTCCTTATCTGCTCCCTGTTCGCTTCGGAAAGCGTATCTTGGATCAGGGGTTCAACGGCGGACTTGTACTTCCCCACCCTGAAAACCTGAACCTTTATCCCAAGCTTATCCAATGTACCTTTAAAGAATTCCACCTCGGCGTAAGGACCGAGAAGGGCCAAATCCCCTTCGGGAGCCATATATATCTCGCCTATGGATGCCAAGTAATAGGATCCCAAGCTGTACCCCTCGGAATAGAATATCAGTTTCTTCCCCTTCTTCTTGGCTTCTTTAAGGACTTCCAAAACCTCATCCGCTTGTGCGGAAGATAAGGCGTAATTGGTTAGGTCCAGGAATATGGTTTTCACTCTGGGATTCTCGGAAGCCTCCTTCAATGCCCTTATAAAGTCATAAAACTTCTTTCCTTTCCCGAAAAGTCCAACCCTCCCATCCTCGGTGTAAGAGGACACCTTCTTAGAGTAATAGTATTCATGAATGGATAGTTTTGGGGTGATACTTCTATCCGTTATCATAATACCGAACGAGGGTTTTTCGGGCTTGTTTATGTCAGCAGAGGCACCAAACTTTAACTTGGAGTAAGCCATTTCCAAACCCGCATAGATGGTTTTATCGCTGTTTATTTCTCCCCTTATTCCGAGATAAGGAAACGGTTGAATATAGGCGCCCGCCTTCCATTTAAAGTTCTCCTTGGTTATATCCAAAGCGTCGGCATACAGAGTTATGTACTCCTTTAACGGTCTTACACCTATACCCGCGGAATATTTGGTGCTATCCTTTGATAGATTAACCGTAAGGCCTACGGACAAGAATCTGTACCCTCTCCACAGCATCCCTATTCCATAACTCCTACTCCTTACATCATATATTGAGCCAAGGAATAGATCGCTTACATTTATTCCACTCGCTATCCCGTAAAATGTCTCTTTGCCGAATTTTCCACCGTAGAAACCCAGATTCCAAAGGGATAAGGCCCCAATGTACGATGTATCGTTGTATATGAATGAGAGTTCCTTGCTGGAATACCCTAAGGATGCGGGATTTGAAAGAAAGTTCCCCTTATATGCCAACGCAACGGATGAGAGTTCAAAGAAGGGATAAAGCATAGGGAAGGTATTTTATGGATGAAAGAGAAGCTTCAAGTTGAACCTCTTTAAAATATCCGCACCATGGAGAATATACTTGATATTGCACTTGAAAGATTAAAGGGAGTAGATTATGGGGAAGCGAGATATGTAAGAACCACGATCCAGCGTGTGAATGTTGAGAATGGAAAGGTTGAAAGATTGGGTGAGGATACCCTTGAAGGTATAGGCATAAGGGCCGTTGTGAAAGGTGCCATAGGTTTCGCATCCACGAGCTCAACCTTCATTGACGATGTTGTTAGAACCGCCGAAAAGGCCAAGAAATACGCCGAAAGCTCTTATCGGGTTATAAATAAACCAGCGGATTTCCTTTCGGAACCCGTGCATGAAGGTGTATATGAGACGCCTATGGAAATGGATCCTTTCAAGATACCCATTGAGGAGAAGATAAACCTACTTATGAAAGTTGATGAGATCCTTTCAAAAGATTCTCGTATAATACTCAGGGAGGGACATTTAATATTCTTCAAGACGGAAAAGATATTCATAAATACGGAGGGAACGCGAATAAGACAGACCATATACGAGGTAGGAGGGGGTTATACCGCTTGGGCTTTCGTCGATGGAAATCTACAAACGAGATCCTATCCGGCTCCGCACGGTGGAAACAGCTTACAAGGGGGTTATGAGATAATAAATGAGATGGATTTCGTTGGAAACGCCGAGAGAATAAGGGAGGAAGCCATTATGTTCGCGAAGGCCGATAAATTACCTGAAATGGAAACGACTTTGGTGGTCGGCAGTCATCAGATGGCTTTGCAGATTCACGAAAGCGTAGGTCATCCCTTGGAACTGGATAGGGTTATAGGTTATGAGGCTTCGTACGCTGGAACGAGTTTCGCCACATTGGACAAACTCGGTAAGTTTAAATACGGGTCAAAACTCATGAATATAGTCGCCGATGCTAAAACGCCGAGAGGTCTTGGGACCTTCGGTTGGGATGATGAAGGCGTTGAGGCGCAAACGATACCCCTGATACAGGAGGGAACATTGGTCGGATACCTATCTTCAAGGGATAGCGCTTGGGCTATAGGTTTGAAAAGGAGCGGTGGAACCGCGAGAGCCTCATCTTATAACAGAATGCCTATGGTAAGAATGACCAATATAAATCTCTTACCGGGAGAGGGTAGTTTGGATGATCTGATCTCAGAGATCAAGGATGGAGTTTTCGTTGATGGGAATAAATCTTGGTCCATAGATCAAAGAAGGTTGAACTTCCAGTTCGCCACGGAAGTGGCGTACAGAATAAGAAATGGGAAGTTGGCTGAGCCCTTACGGAATGTCGTTTATTACGGTATAACTCCGGAGTTTTGGAATTCCATGGTTGCGGTCGGTGGAAAAGAGGAATGGAAGCTCTGGGGTTTGCTTAATTGTGGAAAGGGGGAGCCCGGTCAAACTATGCACACTGGACATGGAAGCTCACCAGCGGTATTCGTCAATGTAAAGGTGGGAAGCGTCTAAACTGAAATTCCTTAACGAGCTCGTTGAACTTCCTTTCCAAATTTTTATCCTTCTTTAATACCTCCTTTGCCCGTTCTATGTAATTATATACGCTTGATCTTGAACAACCCAGCATCTCGGATATTTCCTTAGAAGATTTTCCCATTTTCTTTAAAAACAGCGCCGCGACATATATGCCGGGTTTCCCCTTACCGAAGACCTTAAAAATGTCCAAACTCTCCTCATCGCACAGATCCTCAATAATTTCCATAAACTCGTCGGTTTCGGGATATTTACCATAAACATCGTAGTAAGCTTTAAATCGGGTGGCGGCACCGATTATGGCCCTAGGGTTCGTTATATTCTCCGACACATAGTTCGTTATGCTTATGTTCGGACTAACGCCGAATCTGTCGCAAGCGCTTATAAATATCCTCTTTCTAACGCCTACCGATGGAATACTTAGGGAGACCCGTAAAGATGACATAAGACGGGTTTTAAAGGATCTGTTTCCGGAGAAGGAATTTATATTTCCCTGCGAAGCCATTATCAGAACTTTCTTTGTGGTTTCAACCTTATCCATAAGTCGTGATATGAAATCCAATACGAAGGACCTATTGGATACCAGATGCAAATCATCTATGAGTATAACCTCGGCACCTTTGAGAAAATCAAAATCGGGTTTTTTTCTCTGCCTGTAAGAATCCAAAAGTGTCGTAAAGACCTTGTGGGCCGAGAAATATACAGGTTTTTTACTGAGCTTCAGCGATTCATTTGCCAACGCCTTCAAAAGATGGGTTTTACCCAATCCGGAATCCCCAAATAGCACGGCAACCCTATAATATACGCTGTTGGTTATAAGGCTCTTCAAAGCTAAAACCGTAAATTCGTTTTCCTTACCATAAAAGAAATTGTTGAAACTCTCATAATATATTTCCTTCGCTGGATATCTAAACTCAACCTTGATCCCTTTGTTTTCAAGTCTGGTTATATCGTTCCTGAACCTGTCCTTTATCATATGGACTAGAAGTTCATTTTTAACATTGAAAACAATCGTATTACCTTTTAACTCATAATCGTCGCATATTTCCATTAGAGGAGATAATACCAGCTTGCTCTCTTCCAACGCGGAAGGTATTATCAGGGCGATGTTTATAATGGGATGACCCTAGGATATCTGGTTGTATCAAAGGCTATACAGTTAAGTGTTTAAATTAGCCCACTTAACCCACAATACTTACATCAGAAACCACCCTTAACTGTTAGTTCCACCCTTCTCCCGGGCTCATAAACCTTAACACCCCTTGAAAACGGATTCCTTATGTACGATAAATGACGGTAATATACGGTGTTGAAAAGATTGAAGGTCGTTATTTCAAATGTTATATTTTTCAAAGGTAATTTTAAGCCTAAATCTACCGTCTTCCAGGATCCGGAAGGGATTTCATTTAAGGATGTATCAACCCTAACCTGAGCATCCTCATAGTTCAACCTCAAAAAGCCCTGAAAGTTGAGGACGGAAGGCGTGTATAAAGTCGCTGTTATGCGCAAAGGCAGTATTTCCGCAAGCGGAATATCATGTTTAATATCCTGAGCGTAATCGTAATTTACAACTATGTCAAAGTACCTTTCTGTGAGCTTCAACGATAAACCCGTTATGAAAGCATTTGTATTATCGTAGGTGGTGATATTATCATATCTGATCATTCTGACATAGTTTAAAACATAGTTGGCGAAGATGTTCAGGGATAAGAGATAACCTGTAAAATCAATGGATATACCCGCATTCATAGGTTGTTTGAGTCTATAATTCCCTTTCCATTTCGGGAGGTCTATGTATAACTCCTTCAAATCGGGCGGTTCGGATAGCGTATAGATACTTACATTCTTGTAGGATACGCTTGCGCCGAATGGAACGAAAAACCTAAGACCGTCCGAGAACCAACTTTCACTTCCTCTTTTGGAGGTTTCCACCCCGAAATGCATGTTAAAGTTCAGGTTAATGAGTTCTCTTTTAAAACTCAAAACGCCTCTGAGTAGCGATATATCGGGTATCATATGACTTTTTATATATCCCATGTAGTTGTAAGCATCCCATTTATGGTAATATATCTCGTAGAATCTCCCGCTAAGCCCCAAATTCATACCCTCAGCATCCGTCATCATATAACTTGAATATTTTCTGAGAGCGTTATCCATTTTGTGTTTGGTATAGTTGAAATATACTTTATTTCCGCTGATAGATGCTGAAAGGGAAAACGCCAGATTCTCCCTTTCATCCATTCGTAGATAAGGGAAAAGAACATCCTTATAGTACCATACGCCTGTATGATACTTGATACCCCCATACTTTCCCGTAAAGGAGAATTCATAAGTCTTGTACTGCTCCTTAACATCATCCTTATAACCGTAGAGCTCTGGGAAATCCTTACCTGCACCGTTGAGATATGTACTGGATACAGAATGTCTGATATATACACCATAATTTGACCTCTCAAACGCTCCGGCGAATTCAAGGGATCTCTCCGAAAGGGCGGATAATTTTATGTAGGTTAAGATGAGGGTTCGGAGTGAAGGTGTTCTCCTCTTAACATATATACCGCCTCCGAGACCCGATTGAATATTTGGGGTGGAATTTACCATAATCTCATCGGTTTCAAGGGGATTTATCCTCACCAACGAAACATCCATACGATTTGGACATGCAGGCGGAAACCTTTCACCATCAATAACTATGCTCATCTGCGAGGATTTGAATCCGTGAAAATACACATCGGATGCGAATTTTGGTCCTCTCCTTATGAAGTCTCCCCCTAAGACTTTCAAACCGTTTATTGGATCATCCTTGGAATAGTACTCTATAACCTCTATCGGTTCAACCTCAAACGCGGGCAATAAGGTATCGCCAACAATAAACCATACCATAGTAAAATATTATAAGGTTGTCAATTTATCAAGAAATACTTAAAAGGATAGTACTATGAATTATAGTCTTACTTCTTTCAACCTTAGAATATGCAACTTGAAATTGGGTATAGTGGCTCCATTTCTCGATAACAGGCCACGAGGTATAGGTAGGGTTTCGTATTTTTTGTTAAGAGAGTTTTCGTTGTTTGATGGAGATTATGAAATACTATCACCCGTTATACCAGAAGGTGCAAATAAAGAAAAATTTAAGAAAATATCGTTGAACCTGGCTCCTTCCTTAGGTACCCGCGCTAATATAAGAAGATTTTTTTGGCAAAACTTTCTCCTAAAAGGTTATACCTATATATGTTCAACATCCTATGAGAGTTCTCTGTTATACGGAGAAAAGCAAGTGATTTTTGTTTATGATTTAATAAATCTTAAGTTTAAGGACTTCAAAACACCCTTGCTAGTAAGATACTACTATCGGTTTCAAATGCCTATAATATTGGGTAAAGGGGCCAAAGTTTTTGTGGATTCCAATGCTGTTAAAAAGGATATGATGGAATTCTATGAATTATCCGAAGATAGGATAGGTGTTGTATATCTCGGTATTGATACCAACATATACAAACCTATATATGACGAGAGCGTTCTTCATAAGCTAGGACTAGCAAGGGGGGAATATATTCTTTATGTTGGAGATATAATAAAGAGAAAAAATATAGGACTTATAATCAAGGCCCTGACGAAGGTTAAAGATAAGGTTTTCATAGCAGCGGGAACCGCTTTTGCAAAGGTCAAAAATGAGCTTTTAACCTTAGCAAATGAATTGAAAGTTCTGGATAGAGTAAAATTCCTTGGATATGTTGATGACAAAACATTAAGGGTTTTATACAGCAATTGTTTTGCCTTCGTTTATCCTTCGCTTATGGAAGGTTTTGGCTTACCCCCATTGGAAGCCGCCGCATGCGGAGCACCCGTTATAGTATCCGATATTGAAGTTTTTAAGGAGTTGTATAAAGGATATTTTATCTTTGTTGATCCACACGATACCGACGATCTCATAGAGAAACTAAACAGGTTGGAGGATGATGATTTTAGAAGAAATTTAATTACCAAATACCCTTCACTTTTTAAAAGGTTCTCATGGAAATCATCCGCGAAAACATTTTTTAATTATCTATATAGCTGGGGATTTTTGTGAAGGCCCTCGTCTATTCTCCAAATCGTTATGATGGTATTCTTGATGTGGGTATATTTAAATTTGGTAGATTCATTAGGTTGCTGGGATTTGATGTTAGTTATAAAACTATGGAAGGTTTGCATTATATATTTACCAAAGATATCGCGTGGATCTTTCCAAAAAGGATTTTTCTGAATAAATGGAGTTGTTGGAATATAACATATATTATAAATCATTGGAAGCTGTTTCATCACTGGGATCTCCTACTCTGCGATTCAAGTCATATGCTTTTCTTCGCGAATAGAACGGAGAGCCGTTTCAAAATATATCGTATGAACGATTTACTTGAAGGTTTCGGACTTCCGGAGTTCTTCCAGGAGGAGGAGAGGGAGTTCATTGATAAAAGCGATATAATACTAGCGGCGCATACAACTCTGGGGAGTAAGGTTAAAGATAAAAGCAAATTCTTTGTATTACCCAATCCGATAGACTTGAAACTCTTTCCCGTACGGAATGTCATTGAGCCTGAGGATATTAGAGATATACCAAGACCGAGGATCGTATATGTTGGAGCGGTATATGGGTGGTTTGATTGGGAGGGAATCGTATTTGCCGCTAAGAACTTAAAAGGTTGTTCCTTCGTCATCATAGGCCCATATACGAACATACCCACGAATATCCCAAAAAATGTTTATATCTTAGGAAAGAGACCGCATAAACATATTCACAGGTACCTTTACCACAGCGATGTGGGTATAATACCTTTCAAACTCTCACCCCTTATAACAAATATGGATTATCCCAATAAAGTTCTGGAATACTTCGCCATGGGTTTGCCTGTGGTGAGCGTATTTTGGGAGAATTTTCAGAAGAGATTTCCGGAGGTTCTATTTTACAAAGGTTATGATGATATGATTGAGAAGATAAGAGTGGCGATAAAGATGGGTAAATCTTGGGATCTTAGGGAGAAGATTAAAGATTTTTCAACTGAGAAGGTATTTATGAGGTTCAGAGAGCTGCTTATCAGGTTCCAAATAATTCAGGTGTAGAATTACGGGCTATGCTTGATTTGGAATATATAAGGGGGAAAAGGGCCATACTTGAAGATGCTTTGAGAAAGAGGGGATACTCCACCGATATACTCGTTGAGCTAACCGCTCTGGATCAAAAACGCAGAGAGCTTATAACCAAGGCGAACGAGTTGAGATCCAAGAAAAATCATATATCGCAGGAGATCGGAAATAGGAAAAAGCGAGGTGAGGATATTGATGATTTGCTTAAAGAGGCGAAAAGCATTGATGAGCAGTTGGAGGAAATAAAATACAAAGAGAAGGAAGTGGATAAGAAGTTTTGGGATCTGTGGGCTTATGTACCGAACATACCCCATGAGAGTGTGCCCGTGGGCAAGGATTCAAACGACAATGTCGTTGTTAGGGAATGGGGGGAGATAAGGGAATTTGATTTTGAACCCAAAACTCATTGGGAGATAGGGGAGCTTCTGGGTATATTGGATTTTGAGTCCGCGGCGAAGATGGCGGGTTCAAGATTCGCGACTTACAAGGGCTTGGGAGCCACGCTTGAAAGGGCACTGATAAACTTTTTCTTGGATACTCACAGGAAGAACGGCTATACCGAGATCTTTCCACCTATACTCGTAAAGCCAGAAGCGTTGTTCGCCTCAGGTCATCTTCCCAAGTTTGAGGAGGAGATGTATCACACCGAAAGGGATGATATGTACCTGATACCAACGGCTGAAGCCTCCTTGGCAAACCTCCATAGGAATCAGGTGATACCCGAGGAAAATCTTCCGTTATATTATGTTTCCTATACCCCCTGTTTTAGGAGAGAGGCTGGTTCCTATGGTAGGGATGTGAGGGGTATAATAAGGGTGCATCAGTTTAACAAGGTGGAGCTTTTCAAATACACTAAACCCGAGGAATCCTATGAGGAGCACGAGAAGATGCTCAGGGATGCCGAGAATATACTGCAACTTCTCGGGATACCGTACAGGGTGGTTTTATTATGTACGGGTGATATGGGTTTTGCCGCCGCTAAGACCTACGATATTGAGGTTTGGGCTCCGGGTCTTAGAAGGTGGTTGGAAGCCTCATCCGTATCCAATGTTGAGGATTTCCAGGCCAGAAGGGCTAATATAAAGCTCAGAAGGAAGAATGGTAAAAAAGAGTATGTCCATATGCTCAACGGATCGGGTTTGGCAACCCCGAGGGTGTTCATAGCGATTTTAGAGAATTTCCAGCAGAGGGATGGAAGCGTGGTGATTCCAGAGGTTCTCAGGGATTATGTTGGCGTTGATGTTATAAAGCCATGAGGGTTTATATCTCGGCGGATATGGAAGGTATATGTGGCATATCCTCCTATGACGATGTTGATCCTTCATCGGGCAGATACGAGAGGAGTAGAACCCTAATGGAGAAGGAGCTCTCTTTCATATGTAATATCTTAAAGGATTTTGGAGTTAAAGAGATCGTCATAAACGATTCACACTGGTATATGAACAACTTGCGTATAGAGAACCTTCCGGGTTTCGTAAATCTAATATCGGGGTATCCCAAACCCCTGTCTATGATGGAGGGTATTGATAAGGGCTTTGATATGTGCATGTTCATAGGATACCATTCCGCAGCTTCCACCACCTACGGACATCTGGCGCATACTTATAGCTCAAGGGTAATCAACCGCATAGAGATAAACGGAAATCTATGCTCGGAGGCATACATAAACGCCCTCATAGCATCACACTTCGGTGTTCCGGTTGCTCTTATAAGCGGAGATCATAGATTGAAGATTCAAGAGGAAGCGAGGTTTCCAAATACGGAGTTTGTAATAACGAAAAAGGGCACAACATTCAATTCGGCGCTTCTCAGACATCCCGACGAGGTTTTCAAAGACTACGAAAATTCAATCAACTCAATCTTTAAAAAGGGATTGAGACCTATTGAAATACCTGAGAAGCTTGAATTTACGGTTGAATTTAAGGATGTAAGGATGACCGATACGGTTGAGATATGCCCTTATGTGGAGAGGATAGATGCTCTGAGAGTCAGGTTTGCGGAGGAAAATATAATAACGGCTTTTAAACTTCTCAGAACGATCGTAAAACTCGCCACTTAGAACCTTTCAACTTTATAATATCTTCTTCGCCACCCTAGCTCAATTGGCAGAGCGGCTGATTTGTAATCAGCAGGTTGGGGGTTCGAGTCCCCCGGGTGGCTTTTTTGATAGTTCCCCAGATAGATTTAGTGAAACAGCATAAAGACCTAAGAACCGAAATTTTTAGAGTATTTGAGGATATACTATCAAGCGGTAGGTTTATCTTGGGTAGGTATGTTGAGGAGTTTGAGAGGAAGGCGGCGGAGTACCTGAATGTTAGGTACGGCGTAGGTGTGAATAGTGGTACAGATGCCCTTGTAATAGGTCTGAGATCCGTAGGAATCGGCAGGGGTGATAAGGTTATAACTACGACCTTTTCATTCTTTGCAACGGTTGAATCTATAATGCTTGTGGGTGCTGAACCTGTTTTGGTTGATATAGATGAAAGGACTTTCAATATATCCGTTGAGGATGTTAAATCCAAAATGAGTGAGGGTATAAAGGCTATAATAGCCGTGCATCTTTTTGGGCAGATGGCTGAGGTTGAGAAGTTGAAGTTTGAGGGGGTGCATCTTATTGAGGATGCGGCGCAAGCTTTCGGGGCTATGAGGAATGGTATAAAAGCCGGTTCCTTTGGAGATGTAGGGGCGTTCAGCTTCTATCCCACCAAGAATCTTTCGGCGCTTGGAGATGGGGGACTGATAACAACGAACATTCCGGAAGTTTATAAGAACGCTAAATCTTTAAGGGTACATGGCTCTTATAATGAAAAATACAAGCATGAAAACATCGGATACAACAGCAGATTGGATGAAATTCAAGCGGCTTTTCTATTGGTGAAGCTCAGATACATAGATGAATGGAACAGGAAAAGAAACGAAATAGCAAAGATTTACGATGAAGAACTGAAAGACTTTGTAATGATTCCGTATGTGCTTGAAGGAAACTTTCATATATACCATCAATACACGATAAGAACGGATGCCAGGGATAAACTCGCAGAGCATCTCAGAAAAAACGGAATAGGTGTATCCATATACTATCCCATACCTTTACATCTTCAAAAACCTTTAAGAGAATTGGGTTATAAGGAGGGTGAGTTTCCGGTTGCTGAGAAAATAAGTAAGGAGGTTTTGAGCATTCCTATATATCCTGAGATGGAAGAATGGCAAGTTGAATTCGTTATAAGTAAGATAAAAGAGTTTTTCAAGGGATGATGATCGTAGATACCTTAATGGCCGATGAAAAATCAACGGGTATAGGAATATATACGGTCAATCTCGTTAAACATCTTTCGGAATATTTGGATTTTACCGTTATCACGCATTCCCCAGAATTGTTCAGGAAGGATTTAAAGTTTAAACTTGCACCGAAGATTTTAGCCCCTTTAAACGGCAAAAAGGCCGCGATATTGAGGATGTTTTATCTGCAAACCCTAAGGGGCAAAGGTCTGCTTTATAGAACATATCATTCCATATCTCTCTTTTGGGCTGGAAAACAGATCATAACCATTCATGACATTTTACCGATCCTATTTCCCGAGAGGTATAAGGAGCAGAACTATCTTTTTAGGTATTTTCTCAAACCTTTTATAAATAAGGTTGATTATATCTTCACCGTATCTCAAAGGTCAAAGGAGGATATAGTTAATTTCTTCAAATTGGATGAGAGCAAAGTTAGGGTATTCTATCAGGGATACAACGAGGATATATTTAAACCCATACCCAAGGAAAAGGTCCTCCAGGTAAAGCGAAGGTACGGTTTGTTTGATTATATTCTCGTTGTGGGTGCCCAGTATATCCATAAGAATGTGGAAATAGTTATAAAGACCTTGCCTTTCCTTGAACCTCTGCAACTCGTGATAACCGGGACCAGGGAACCTTATGAGAGTAGAATTATGAACGAAGTTGAGAGGTTGAACCTGAGAGATAGGGTTAGAATATTCAGATATATACCCCAAGAAGATTTGGCGGGGGTTTATTCAGGAGCGTTGCTGGTAGCCGTACCTTCAAAGTACGAAGGTTTCGGGATACCTGTACTTGAGGCGATGGCGACGGGGGTTCCAGTGGTTGGAACGGAAGCGGTTAAAGAATCGGGAGGCGATGCGATAGAGTACGCCGATCCCGATGATATTGACAGCTGGATTCAAGCGATAAACAAGGTTTTAAACGACAGAGAGAGATATATAAAAAAGGGGTTTGATAGGGTGAAAAAGTTCTCTTGGAAAAGAACGGCTAAGGAGATATCCGATTTCATCAAGAATATACTTTGATTTCCACTTTCCGAACTTCATATCATTATCTTGATTTAGTGTATGCTTCATCTATTCTTTATTTGGGCTGGTTTATAACCTAATGGCCCCCACCTCACCGTTTGGTTCCCGTATAACTCCTGTACCATTCTGTTAGGTATCTCTCTGATCTCCTTCGTTATTTTCTCCCCCATCCTGTCCAGCTTGTTGCTCACCGTGTCCAACTTATTGCTCAGGTTGGTGTTCATCGTGTCTAACTTGTTGCTTATCGTGTTCAGGCTGTCTCTCATCTCCTTTAATATCTCTATCATTATCCGTTGAGGATCCTGCTGGGGATTGTCTTTGTTCCTTCTTCTCCAATTCATCTTTTAATTCTACGGCGGTTTAATTTCCTAAGTGTTAAAGCTAAGCGCGCAGCTCTTCACCCACCTGTTTATTTTCAAGCGTATAATACTCGTTTAATGATAACGATACTACTTTTATTTCAAACTTCAAACGATACGGCGTATTGGAATAGATTTGCCGAACGCATGGCTCAGAAAATAATCAAAGAGGGAGGGGAGGATGCGCTCTACGATTTACAGTACATAAAGGATTCAACGGGCAAATACCTGATATTTAACAAACGATGGATATATACGACACCATCGGGTTATAAAATATTTTATAGAACACCCGTTGCCATAAAGCTTCCCGATAATTCCCCCGAAAATCTACCTGACCTGATCTTACTCTACCTTGAAAAAAAGCAATACACGAAGGAAAGGCTGCTTGAATTTGTATCCATAGGTTTTGGTTGTGGAATTGTCACTCTGGGGGCACTCATATCCGTTATAGCCGGAATGACAAGGTGAAGGTGTATTTCTGGGGTTTTAGGGATCTACCTGAAACTAAGGTTTTAAAGAATAAACTTTCAAACTTTTTTAAGATCGTAGAATCTCCGAGAGATGCGGATGTGATTATGGTTAATATCTATGTGGATTTCAAAGCACCCGTAAAATTTATCAGAAGATATAGGAATAAAACGCTTGTTATATTCGTTGAAAGCGTGCTTGAAAGGTTCCCTTTGAGAAGGCTCCCTTTCTGGAAAAGGTGGATATTATTTCGGAATATAGATGCGGTTTTCAAAGAAAGGGCGAAGTTGTATATAATATCCGATGATGCTTCGGGAGGGAATGCATTGGCGGATAAGTATGGAGTTAATTACATAATATCACCCAATGTTCCCCAGCTTCCATCAAAACCCGATAAGATATATTCCAGAAAGAGGTTGGGTATTCCTCTAAACGGTATATATGTCGGATATGTGGGTTATCCATCGGAAGAATTCGGTTTTCATATCTTGGAGGATATATATCTCTCGGGGAACGGAATGTATAAGCTGCTCATACATCCTATTGGAAAGAGTTCGGATATTGATAGGTTTATAAGTAAGTTCAAAGGCAAAGTGTTTATATCCGAGTCCCTTGAGGACTTTTATGGTTCCATAGATATAACGATCTTTCCGTATTTTTTCGGAAACAAATCCACTTATATGATAACTTCATTGGCGCTCGGTATTCCTCCTGTCAGTTTTAAAGCCCATAAAACCGAAGAAATCGTTAAAAACGGTTGGAATGGCTTCGTTGTTGAAAATTTCTCAATTGAGGAGTTCTCTCGCCATGTATCTTTACTTGTGAGCGACCCTATTCTCAGGGAAACATTATCAAGGAACTGTCTGGTTAATTCCTTAACTTTTCCTTCAATGGATGAGAAAGTTTCACTGCTAGTTCAAGAAATAGTATCGGTATGTTCATCATAATTCATTTAATAAATTTTTCTACGATATAATACCCGTTATGGAAAGATACGATGCGGTAGTCGTCGGCGCAGGGCCTGCCGGATCAATGGCCGCAAAGAGTTTGGCGGAGGGGGGAGCAAAGGTCCTTCTCCTTGAAAGGAAACCTGAGATAGGAATAGTGGTTCAGTGTGCGGAAGGTATATCCCATCAATCCCTAAGTCAGTTCTTTGAACCCGATCCCAGATTTATAGCATCCACCATAAACTATGCCAGATTTTATGCCCCCAATGGAGACTATATGGAGGTTAAGAAAGAAGGTGTTGGATACATACTTGAAAGAAGGATATTTGACAGGTTTGTTGCCCAGAAAGCGGTTGAGGCAGGGGCGGATATACTCACGAATGCCACATTTAATAAACTTGAAAGGAAAGATGATGGTTGGCTGATACATTTCTCTCACAAAGGAAAGAAAGAGGTCGTGCATTGCAGGCTGGTGATAGGTGCTGATGGTCCGGGTTCGGTGGTTGGGAGACAAGCCGGTTTAAAGTTGGATATGGACCCGGAGGATTACCATTATGTTATGGAGTACTTTATGGTTCATCCCTCCATTGAGGATGGGAGGATAGACTTCTTCACGGGCGACGATTATTGTTATAAAGGATACGGTTGGAATTTTCCTAAGGGGGGACATTATGGGAATGTGGGAGTAGGGGTGGCGCTGGTTCCACCAGAAGTGGGCGCAAAGCCTTATCTTGAAAACCTCGTAAATACCTATTTCAAAGGTGCAAAGATAATGGGTGTGATAAGCAGCGTGGTTCCCGTGGGTGGGCATAAGATGGAGATCTATGGTGATGGAATAATGGTGGTAGGTGATGCCGCCAGACTCGCCGAGCCTATATCGGGTGGAGGGATACCTGCTGCCCTTCTTTCCGGAAAGATAGCGGGTGAGGTGGGAGCCAAGGCATTAAAAGAAGGAAACCTATCAAGGAGCAGGTTAAAGGAATATCATGATACATTCTGGAAGAGGATAAATAGAAGGGAGTATGAGTTGGCTTATGAGGTTAGGAAAGTGTTTCTAAGACTAAGCGATGAGGATATTCAGTATATATTTGAACAACTCAAGCCTCTCTTTCATGGTAAGGATCTTGAAACTATAAACGCTACGGAAATAGCGAAGTTCATATTTAAGTCCGCACCAGCCCTTTTAACCTTCGCTGCCAAAAAAGGAGGGCAGGAATTTGTAAGCTATCTTAAAAGGGCTGTATTTGGGTAGTGAATTACCTCATTATCTTTTTGGGAGGGATACTAACGCTTTTAAGTGCGACCGTAAAGATATACTTTGATCCCGCTTTTGTTGTGCTTCCTTTTTCTATAAGTATAAGAAGAACCTTCGCCTTGGCATTCTTTATAGTCATAGGTATAGTGCGAGATGGTTTATTTACAACCCTACCGTGGTATTCACCCTTACTCTTTACACTTAGTATAATAGTCCTTCGTAGGGTGTATTTTAGCTGGATTCTCGTAGGTATAACGACCTCTGGATTTTATATAATTGATACACTCCTGAGGTTTTTCCTGTGGAAATCAAACTTTTCCCTTGAAAGGGTCATCTTAACCCTCATACTCGTGATACTCATGTCCTATATTCAGGATAGATATTTCGCTCATAAAGAGGGGGAGTAGGAGGCATGGTTCCTAGGTTTTTTGGTAGGATTCGTGATGAGTTCGCCGAAATTTCGGGGGAGGAATTTCATCACATGTATAGAGTTCTTAGACTTAGGAAAGGGGATAAGGTCAGGGTTTTTGACGGATATAAGGAATATATGGGAATCTTAGTGGAGGTTCATAAGGATAGTGCCACGGTAAAACTCTTGGAGGAACTCCCAAAACTTCTACCACCTGGTCATATCGTCGTCGCCTTCTCACCTCCCAAGGGGGGTAGATTTGACGATCTGATTGAGAAGCTCGTTGAGATAGGTGTGAGTGAGATGGTACCTATGATATGCAAAAGAACGGTTAGAAGACCGAAAGAAAAGAAGGATAGATGGGAAAGGATAATCCTGTCAGCAGTAAAGCAATGTGGGAGAACGGATATACCTATCATAAGAGAACCTATGAGTATTGATGAGGTTTTGGAAGAATATAAGAGCTACGAAACCAAACTCGCCGGAATAATAGGATCAAAGATGAACATAAATGATGTCCCTCTATCATCAAGGGCTATATTACTTATAGGACCCGAAGGAGATTTTACAGAAGATGAAAAAATTAAGATAATCAATTCGGGCTATGTGGGTTTTAACTTGGGAAAGATAATCTTGAGGGTGGAAACCGCAGCCATAGTATCAGCATCCGTGATTATTCAAAGGTTATGGAGAAATGAGGATTCAGATCATAGGTAAAGGTAGGGTCGGTTTTTCCTTCTATCTTTTCTTGAAAGAAAAAGGTTATGATGTAAGGATATACTCTCGTAGGCTTGGAGGGGATATTTCTCCTTACGGGGATATATTGTTCATAGCTACTAAGGATAAGGAAATCAGAAGAGTTTCCGAAAGATTTAGAGATTTGGATTATAGGGTCTTTGCGCACTTTTCCGGTGCTTTTCTCTCGGATATTTTACCTGAGGATAAGGAAAGAGCATCCTTTCATCCATTACAGGCCTTCAATTCACCTGATCCCAATCTATGGAAAAGTATAACTGTTGTTTGTGAAGGAACGGATAAAGCTCTGGAAACTTTGAAGCGATTTGCGGAATCCTTAGGCCTTAAATTCAAGTATATATCTCCTGAAAATAAGGTTATATACCACGCCGCGGCGGTCATCCTTTCAAATCTGGTATATTCTCCTTTGATATGCGCCGACAGGATATTCAGAAACTTAGGAATAGATAAAGAGGATTATTCAAAACTTCTAAGAACATCTATAGACAACTTTATAAGTAAAGGTGAGAAAGGTCTTACGGGACCCATAGTACGGGGGGATATGGAAACCATAAATATGCATTTAAAAACCTTAAAAGGGGACGCCCGCGAGATTTACAAATGTTTGACCGATTTCATCCTTAGAATAAAATCCAAGGATGCGTAGGATTTTAATATTTTTATGCGTAAGTTTATCTTGCAAGAACATAGGTTATCTATCGTACGATTATGTTAAATATGGCAAGGATTATGAGGTGGATATGGTCAGCGATGAAGGATATTACGCGAAATTTAAGGCTTACAATTCAGATGGCAAATATTTCTGGGAAATAGCAGGTGAAGTTATGGAGATAAATAAGGAAGGAGAATGGGTACTTTTTAACGATATACCGTTTTTTATAGATCCTTTGACGGAAACTTCCTGGAATCTGGTAGGTGCGAATTTCTCATCAAGGGGGAGTGAGAGTAGGGATGGGGAGTGTTTTATCGTAAGGAGTAGAATGACTTTTATCGATACCCTGAATCTTTATCGTATAAGAAGAATTTCAATTCTGTTCTGTCCGTACGGCATTGAAAAGATAACTTTGGGCACGGATAGCGTTTTTTCCAAAGATACGCTTAAGTTTATTGAGAATGCACGGACATTTACAAGAATAGAAAATTATCGATAGACGAATATAGGGATAGAGAGGGATTCTTCTTGTAAGGTGATGAGAATCATACGAACAGGTGTAGGGGATATTGAGCTGTTATGTGAATCTCACCTTCATAAGAAGGAACCTTTTCTGGCATTTCGTTGAGAACCTGCTCACTCTATCGGCGCAATACCGATGAATTTACATAAAAATTTTCTTTAAATCAACTTCAAAGCCTTTTAGAACCTTGCTCTTAACCTTACCTTCACCACTCGCTATACTATGAAGCTCATATTTACCTTCCTTTGAGACCCACACCTCTATCGCTTTCTCGCCTGGATACACAATCCAATACTCTTTAATTCCTGCTTCCTCGTATATCCTAAACTTCTCATATCTGTCCCTATAATAACTCGCAGGTGATACTACCTCTACAACTAAATCAGGAGGGCCAAATAACCTACCTTCCTTTATGTTCTTTAAGTTTTCTTTGGATATGAAAACTATATCAGGCTGAACCACAATGTCTTCGCTTAATATAACATCAAAAGGCGCAGGTAATACTTTACCAAGTTTTTTTAGTTTTACGAAATTGTATATTAAAACTGCCAAAGTCATACCTATATCCTGATGCTCAAAGTGAGGTGCAGGCATCTCATATAACCTCCCGTTTATGACTTCATACCTTTTGTCATCGTTAAGCTCCAAGTAATCCCTATAAGTCCAAAGTTTCTCCTTAACCTTCATCAAACACCTCCTTTAAATCAATTTCAAGACCTTTCAAAACTTTACTCTTAACCTTACCCTTTTTCTCCGCAAAGGAGTATAATTCATACCTTCCACCCTCACCCAAAGCCCACACCTCAATAGCCCTCTCATCCGGATATACCAACCAATACTCCTTTACACCAAAAGACTCATATATCTCCTTCTTAACAACCGTATCCCTCCTTATAGTCGTAGGCGATACTATCTCAACAACTAAATCGGGAGAACCCATTATTGCCTTCTCTCCTATTATATCCATCCTCCCTTTGGATACGAAAACTATATCAGGTTGCAACACCACATCCTCGCTTAATACAACATCTATGGGTGAGTAATAAACCTTACCAAGACCATTATCTTTAACAAAGTTCCAAATCAAAAATTCTAAATTTCTTGAAACATCTTGATGCCAAGGTGTAGGTGCAGGCATTTCATACAACCTCCCTTTTATAACCTCATACCTTTTATCGTCGCTAAGCTCCAAGTAGTCTCTATAAGTCCAAAGTTTTTCCTTAACCTTCATCAAAAACCTCCTTCAAATCAACTTCAAGACCTTTCAAAACTTTACTCTTAACCTTACCCTCACCGCTCGCTATGCTGTAAAGCTCATACTTACCTTCCTTCAAAACCCATACCTCAATGGCCCTCTCACCCGGATACACAAGCCAGTACTCCTTAATCCCGGCTTTCTCGTATATCCTAAACTTCTCATACCTGTCCCTGTAATAACTCGTTGGTGATACTACCTCTACAACTAAGTCAGGAGGGCCAAATAACCTACCTTCCTTTAT
>WGFI01000120.1 GCA_015492295.1 Caldifarciminota bacterium | reverse complement strand
TCCATTCTATCGCACATTTTACAATTAGCCCTAAAAAGTTCAATCCTTATCATAATCTATAAATTCTAAGGTGGAACGATTTAAAAGGTCTTGCTTATTCCGAAATAAATGTTCTTTGACCAATCGTAATTATCAGTGTAATACCCATACATGAAAGATAGAGTAAAACCAAACAGATGCGAGGATAATACCAGAATAAAGGGAGTTTCCTTCGCGGTTATGCGCAATCCCAGGGTCAAAAACTCAGGATTACCCATGCCGAAAAGGAGATCTATATATGTTCCAAAGATAGGAATTAGGCCCATCTCATTAGTCCTATAACTTCTAAATGCCATAAAACCTGCACCCGCGGAATATTTAAGCGAAAATCTTACTGGGTCCGTAGGGATACCCAGTTTAATATAAGGATATATATCCGCTTGAAGTTCATCCCTTATAGGGATACTATCCTCGGCGTGATTTCCCAAGGCTATACCCACATTTGCTCCACCCTCAAAGAACTTCTTCACTCCGTACCCGGCTTGCAAATCTCCACGAACTTTATTATTCTTATAGTAAATCCTATCATATGAACATCCCGTACTTATAGTGTATATTCCCTCGGCAACCTGACCACCTACCCCTGCCCTCAAAGTTTTATCGTTGTTCGGAATCTGGGCCGTATCATAACTTATAGGCATACTGATACAAAAAGGCATGAATAAAATCAAAATCACTAAAAGCGATATTAGCTTAATCCCACGCATGAACGATATTTTATGGATGATGGTTTTGTAGCACCTGAATACCCCTTTACAAACTTTTCCACCTTAGAATTACATATTATGACTTACTTGGCGTTGAGTGTGGGTAATTTTTGGAATTATATACTGATACCGAGCATGTCTTTTGAAAAGGATAGCGTTGAGTCCGTCTTCAACCTACCGATATATGGAACCTGCGCAGATATATCCGGAAAGATGGCGAAGTTGAGCATCATTAGAGATACCACAACAGATTCAACATTTATATGGTACGGGAATGGATACTTTTACAAGGATATGTATAGATTTGCAAAGGAAAATCCCTACTTAGGGGAAACATGGGAAGCCTGGAACGATTGCGTTATACCCTTAAATACGAGGATTCCTTTTGTGGATTTTGATATGGATAGCATAGTGGATACCGTTATATACAGACCTTCCAATGCTTCGGTTGTTTCCCTTAATGACACAGTTTCATCAATAACGGGAAATATCAAGGTCGTATCCCGTTTAAATTACATAATAATCCTTACATCCTCATTATCACCCGATTCAATATCCACCGTTGAGGTTAGGAGCTTTTATTATAAACCTTACTTCGGTATAACAAAGGAGTTCTGGGATAGCACATACCAAACGATTTATAGGGGAATCTTTTCTTATGACATATCTTATTATGTAGGCATAGGCAAGGAGATCAACCTCACGGAGGTGCGGGAATTTGTTGAAAGGAAACACTTGAAGATCAAAGAGATATACGATATAAGCGGCCGCAGGACGAATAGAAATTTCAGGATTAGAAAAGGGAATGTGGGTATTAGGTAAAACCGCACGAAATATTTTTCCCCTATATAATTCTCAGAAATGGCTAACATAAGAGTGGGTTCGGTTATAAGATATGAAGGTAGGGAATATATAGTTTTGGATTATAAGCACTCCCATAGGGGAAGGGGAGGGGCAACCATAAGCCTTAAACTTAAAGATCTTCATACGGGTAGTGTTCAAACCTTCACCCTGAGAGATACGGATGAAATAGAGGATGTTATGGTAGAAAAAAAACCCGCTATATACTCCTACAAGGATGGTTCCTATTATCATTTTCTTGATAGCGAAACTTATGAGGACATTCAGTTCCATGAGAGTGATCTGGGAAATGCCGTTGATTATTTGAAAGAGGGTTTGGAAGTTCTGATCATATACGCCGATGATAGACCCGTCAGCATAGAACTGCCAACCTATGTGGAATTGAAGGTCATAGAGGCTCCTCCAGGAGTCAGAGGAAACACCGTGCAGGGAGGAACAAAGCCCGTTAAGGTGGAAACAGGCAAAGTCGTTCAGGCTCCACTTTTCATAGAGGAAGGCGATATAATAAAAATAGATACGCGCACGGGTGAATACATAGGGAGGGCATAATGGATGTTAAGCTGTTAAAGAGGATAATCAAAGTCTTCAAGGAAAGTGATATAGCCCAACTTGAAATATCCACCAAGGAGTTCAGGATAAAACTTTCAAAATATCCGGATTCTATGAATTTATCTCAGCCCGTACAGGTAGCGGTACCTACCCCACCCGTTCAGCACCAGGCACCTCCTGATACCAAGATTGAACCTGAAAAGATGGAAACGGAAGTTAAAGAGGAGAACGTTCATATAGTAAAATCCCCTATAGTTGGGACATTTTACAGGGCACCCGCGCCTGGAGCCAAGCCCTTTGTTGAGGTTGGAAGTAAGGTTAGGAAAGGAGATGTCCTTTGTATAATTGAAGCTATGAAGATCATGAATGAGATAAAATCGGATGTTAATGGAGTGGTAGAGGAGATATTGGTTGAGAACGCTCAACCCGTTGAATATGGGCAACCTCTCTTTAAAATAAGGTTGGAATGAGCGAAGGCGGAGAACGGTACAGGAATATAACCTATGTTCTTCAAAAAGGATGAGCTAAGCGAACTTTTGGATTACTTTAAACGGAAAGCCAAGGATGATAAAGAGTTTTATCAGATGTTGAAAGGTGTAAAAAGGATATATGAGCATACGGCGGAAGATGTTATGAAACCGAGAGTTGATCTGGTTATGCTACACGAGGATGACACTCTAAGAGATATGATTGAGAAGTTCATAGAGCACAGATATTCAAAGTATCCTGTAATATCCAAGGATGGGGATAGAATAGTGGGGGTTGCGTATATCAAGGATGTTTTTCTTTATATGAATGACCTGGATAGGAAGCTCGTGGGGGAGATAATGAAGGAGCCCTTTTACATACCTCACTCCATGAGCTGCTTAAAGGCTTTGCAATCCCTTCAAGAAAGGAGATTGTCCATAGGTATAGTGGTTGATGAATACGGCAGCGTTATAGGTATAGTCACTATTGAGGATCTCCTTGAGGAAATAGTCGGCGAGATTTACGAGGAGCATGACAAAGCGGAATTCAGATATGAAGTTCTTGAAGATGGATGGATAAGGATAAGCGCCAAGCTTCCATTATCGGAGGTTGAGGAGATATTGGGTGTAAGTTTTGAGCAGACGGAGAGTACCAGCATAGGGGGATATGTTATAGAAAAGCTAGGTAGGATACCTAATAAAGGTGAAAAGTTCAAAATTCCACCTTTGGAATTCGTAGCTGAGGATGTTCATCCTCAGAGAATAATAACCTTACTTATAAAGAAGGGCGATGAATTCTCGGAGTATTGAAGTAAGACGGTTTTTTGAAGGCTTCTTGAAGAAGTATTGTGATGTACTTGGAGGTAATAAGGGATTTTGGAGGAGGATAACCGTTCCGGACATAAGCAGGCCCGGTTTGCTCCTGGCGGGTTTTGAGGAGGAGTTTCCGGCCGAAAGGGTTCAGATAATAGGCATAACAGAGAGGGCGTATCTTATAAATAAACAGAACGATGACGATGAATCCATAAAGAGACTGTACTCAAAGGAACCACCAGCGGTGATAATAACTTCATTTAACGAGAAAAATACCGAAAGGTTAAAAAATCTATTCTCATACTATTCTGAAAAGTTCTCAGTACCGACATTTTCAACGGAAATGAGTACGACGCGGACGATTTCTTTGATTATGGATAGATTACAGTACGAACTTGCTCCTGTCATATATGAACATGGGGTTATGGTTGATGTCTTTGGTGTTGGAATACTTTTAAAGGGCAAATCCGCCATGGGTAAAAGCGAGTGCGCGCTTGAACTGATAAGGAGAGGGCACAGGTTCATAGCGGACGATTTGGTCGCTATAAAACTTTATCCTGCGGACGCTCTATTGGCCGAACCCCCAAGGGAGAAGGTCAGATATTACCTTGAAATAAAGGGGATAGGCATAGTGCATATTCCGTCAATATACGGTTTTCAAGCGGTTAAGCCCAGTACCTCCTTGGATTGTGTGGTGGAGTTCGTTCCGATGGAGGAGTTCAGCTATCAGGATAATATAGAGCAGGTTTCATACTTCGGCATAAAGATACCCAAGTTTAAATTGCCTATAACTCCTGGCAAAAATATGGCCGTGCTCGTTGAATCCGCCGCTCTCGTATATAAGACGGGTGATCTAAACTCATCAAGATTCAAGGAAGAGTTGAACAGGATGATAAAGGAACAGGAATAAGTTTTACAGCCTTAGAATAACAATGTTATGTTGTTGGTATTTATAGGCAAAACTCTTATACCTACGGTTATTAAGGACTATAAGAGACCTTTGCCCGATGCCTATGCCAACGATTACGGTGAGGTGGTGGCAAGAGCGGAAAGATATTACTATTCGGGGAACTATGATCGTGCGCGTAGCATATATGTTGATCTCATCCGTAATACGAGCATACCCGATTATATAACCATAGGTTTCATAGGAAACGGGTGGTGCCTGATTCACAAGGGAAGGTACTCCGCGGCGATAGATACCCTCAAAAAGGCCGAGGTAAGAGGGGCGAGAAATCCGAAGTTCATAATACCCGTTTATATGGGTTTAGGTGTGGCTTATTATAACAAGCGGAGGTATCTTGATGCTTACAGATACTTCTCAAAGGTGGCATTCCAATATTCGGCGTGGAGGGAGGTTTACGGTGATGCCCTTTACTTCGGAGCGTTGGCTGCGTACATGAACGGCTCATACGAAAAGGTGGTCTCGCTGGTGGATACTATGGAAAAGAGATTTCCGGGAGATAAAAGAACCTTAGAAGCTCAACTCTTAAAGGTATTCGCTTATAGGAAAAAAGGCGAGCTATTCAAAGCCATAATGACCCTAAAAAAGGTCATAAATCAGGGACATCCAAATAGACCCAAACTGGAAATCATACTGGCTGAATGGTATGCTGAGAACGGAAACTATGATTCTTCAATAACCCAGTACGAGAAGGCCTTGGCCAATTATCCTATGTTGAAGGATACCATACTGGCATCTCTGGCTTATGTTGAAAGCAAATACGGTGATGCTATCGCCTCAAACGGTAGGGTGAAAGTCACGAATCCTCTCGTTGGCGAGGTCCTATTTTATTCACCCGGTATGAAGGCGTTCAAAAATGGTCAGATGACGAAGGCTCAGCAGAGGTTTGAAAAGTTCGTTAAGTTTTTCCCCAACGATCCGAGATCCGCCAAAATAACCGCATATATGGGTCAGCTCCTATTCCAAAGTGGGAGTTTTCGTAAGGCGGTTGAGAAACTCGAGTATTACATAAACAAATATCCGAACGGTGAGGATATGCCCGCCGTTCTTGAATTGCTCGGAAAAGCGAAGTATAAACTCGGAGATTACAAAGGGGCGGCCGAAGCGTGGGATCGTTTCCTTCTTGAATATCCCGGACATAAATCCAGCGAAAAGATCAAAGGATTACTTCAAGCCTTGGTCAAGGAGCATCCCGAGGTTGCGAAGAATATAAGATCCGGCATAGGCGCAGAGGCCGTGTTTAATAACGCCCTGGTCCTTTACAAGCAAGGTGCGTACCCCAAGGCGGCTAAGATGTTTGAAGAATTCTTAAAGTACTTTCCGAATGATCCGAGAGCCTCAAAGGCCTTGTTCAGTCTGGGATACATAGCGTACATATCTAAGGATTACGATAAAGCCATAAATTACTTTTCCCAGTATGTTCAGAAGTATCCGAACGGTGAGGATATAGAAAATGTTATGTACCTTTACGGTTTGGCTTTATACGCTAAGAATGACCATGAGAATGCCCTGAATGTGTTGCAGCAATTCGTTCAAAACTTTCAATCCTCCGACAAGCTGGGAGATGCTTATAAGTTCATAGGTTTGATATACTACAAGAAATACGAAGGGGGTGATAATTCCGCGAAGGAGCAGGTCATATATAACTTCAAGATGGCCGCTAATGCTTATAGGAGGGCAGGTAAAACCAAGGAAGCGCAGCAACTTGAAGACATCATAAAACAATTGGGAGGGTAAAAAATGCTATTTTTGATTTCTCTTGAAATCAACGCTGTGGCCACGGTTGATGTTGATGGAGATGGGAACACGGAGGTTTTTGTAGGAACGGATGAGGGTCTCCTAATATATCCAGACATAACATCTTCGGAATATAAGAAAAGCGATATAACTTCCCCCGTTAAGCACATATCCTATGATCCCGAGAATCTAAGGTTAATTCTGACATTGGATGATCCTTCCGCACCCATAGTTTTCCTAAGAGTTTCCACTCTGAAAGATTCTGTCCTGCCTTTAACGGGCGAGTATAAAAAAGCATATATGCTTAGGGGAAAACTCTATTTACTTTCCAACATCGGGTTATTTGAGTACCATAACGATAGTCTTAGATTGATTTTGGAAGGTATAAAGGATATAACGGTTTGCGGCATAGGCGGGAGTAAATCCCTATTCGCATTGGGAGAGGATAGAATATACATATTCGGTGAGAGAAACCTTTGGATAAAAGGGGAAGGGGAGTATTTGATATGCGGAGATACCTTAGTCTATACCCTAAGCGGTTATATAAAACCGAATAATAATGGTTTTAGGTTCATAGAGGACAATAACAATTCCCTGAGCCTATTTAACACACAGATGAAAAACAACAACTTCATATCCTTGGCAACCTATATGAACAGACTCTATGTTATATACGGCAAAAACGGTATAAATAGAACCCCTCTATCAACGCCTTACATAACATACTCGCATCCTTTTCTTATAAGAATGGGTGATATAGAAACCTTCGTCTCGGATATGAATCTATATCATGGCGTTTCTTATGGGATGTTTCCTATTGATATAGGAACTTATGAGGTTTCAAACGGCCTCAAGAGCGTTGAGATCAACATAAACGAATACGGAAGTTATGACATATCACAAGCCTTCCTGGGAGATGAAATCCTCAATATAGACTACGGTAGAGGGGTCGCTGAGATATATGTTAATATAAACAAACCTTCAAAAGTTGAACTGTATATAATAAACATAACTGGAAACAGGGTGAAAACTCTATATAAAGGTTTCAAGAATTCGTCTTTTAAGATTTCGTGGAGCGGTTATGACGATAACGGTTTTGAAGTGAAAAATGGCGTTTATTTTGTCAAGTGTATAATAAACGGGAGGACCTACGTTAAAAGGATGGTATGGTTGAAATAATAAGATATATCGTTCAAAGTAAGCCGTGGTATAACATAGTTCCAAAGGAAGGTTTTTTGGTAGGTGGAGTTGTTCGTGATATCATGCTTGGCAAAGTTCCCACGGATTGGGATATAGCGTTGAGGAATGCTAGGAAGGTTGCCCTTGAAGTCAGTAAGGAACTGAAAGGAGCCTTTGTACCTTTGGATGAGGAGAACGGGGTTTATAGGGTCATTCTTGAAGATGAATATATAGATTTCAGCGAATTGAAGGGAACCATATACGATGATCTCTACGATAGGGACTTTACCATAAATGCGATAGCGATCAGTTTAAACAATTGGGAGATCATTGATCCCTTCGGTGGTTTGAATGATATTAAAGGCAGGATAATAAGGATAACTTTACCCGAAAATCTTAGGAAGGATCCTTTACGAATGTTAAGGGCATTCAGATTTTCCACAACCTTGGGATTTGACATAGAGATGAGAACGCTGTTTGAAATATCATCAAACTCCCATTTGATAAAGAATGTGGCGGCAGAGCGTATAATATACGAGCTGAAGTTGATCTTTTCCAATTTAAACTTCTACGATTCTCTAATTAAAATGTCTGATACGGGGATACTTTTTCACATATTCCCCGAACTTTCCGAACTTAAAAAACCTTTGGGAGGCTTAGATACGGATGTTTGGACGCACACATTGACAGCCTTGAAGAAGTTGCATGTTGCGCTAAATACCTTGGAGGATGGACCATTCGGATATTACCTCCATCGTATGAAGGCTATAATGGACGATGAAGGTAGATTCATAATAGTGATGGGAACCATGTTTCACGATATAGGGAAACCTAAGACTTACAAGTATGAGAATGGTGAGATAACTTTCCATGGACATGATTATATAGGTTCAAAGATGGTTTTAAGCATTGGAAGGAGATTGAAGATGTCAAGAGAAATTTATAAATCCATCTCTTTAATCGTTGCCGAACACATGCATCCCCACCTGCTTGCCACTCCAAACATCACCAGAAGGGCCCTTTATAGATACCATAAACGCACGGGAGATTGGGCTTTTCCTATAATACTTGTAGCCTATGCGGATGCCCTTGCAACTCCCCTCAAAGCCGAAGGCGTAGCGGGACAATTGAGACTCGCCAAAAAATTGGAGGATTTCTTGAAAAAGCAGGAGGAAGAGGCGAATAAACCACCAAGACTTATAACGGGATACGATATTATGGAAAGGGGTGTAAAACCCGGACCCGTATATAAAAAGATATTGCAGGAGATAGAAGAGCTAAGAGCGGAAGGTATCATAAAAACCCGTGAGGAAGCCTTGAAAATACTTGATGATGTTATAAAGAAATATACGGACGGAGTTTAAAGCGATTTCTATACACCACCCAAATACCCAAAAAATTTTACCACTATATAATATATTATCATGTTAGTGCTTTGGATATCTCAATACGCCCAAAGCACATGGGATGGAGGCCCCGGAGTTTGCGGGGTCGTAACTTCATTCGGCTCTCAGTTCTGCTCCCAGGATTCCGTTTCATACATGATGCCTGGCCAGATAAATCCGATAGCGACATCCTATAACTGGGGAAACTGGATATTGGATACCGTGGAAATCACCACACCGGGAAACTACGGGAATGTATTTCCAGCGGATATGGATCTTGATGGGGATTATGATCTCGTGGGTTATAGACTTTCAACCGTACTTGCGGTTTATCTGAACGATGGTTTTGGAAATTTCACCCCTATAAACATTGAAAATGTTAGTACATTTTACGGGAACAGGGCATGGCCCGTTTGGGTAAAGGATGTGGATCTAAACGGACTCCCCGATATACTCGCACCTATGGGTAGCGGTTTGTATGTGTATTACCAAGTATCTCCTTTAACCTTTAACAGGCAGGCTATCGTGCTTGACGGACCATATTGGTGCGGAACTTATATATCTTTTGCCGATGCGGGTGATATTGACAACGATGGAGACATTGATATAGTTGCTACGAACGGATGCGGTCCCGGAAGTGGTGGAGGAGGAGGGGATGTCATTCTTCTCAGGAATGATGGAGCAACATGGACTCCAATAATGATATACAACTCAACGGACGATAATCACAAAGCTATGAGAATATACCTTGTGGATTTTGACAACGACGGCTATCTTGATATATTAACCAGTTATTGGCCTGTTATGGTTTTCAGGAATCTGGGAGGAACATTCACACTATCAAATTACTTCGGCGGTGTTACGCATAACAGCGATGGAGCATGGCCGGTTGATGTGGATAACGATGGTGATATAGACATAGCTTACGCCCCCTATCAAAGCACGCCCAAATATGCGGCTTATTTGAGAAACGATGGGGGCTTTACATTCACCAGGGTTAATATATCAACGACGAGTTTGATGTACGATGGTGTAAATGCTGGGGATTTCAATGTGGATGGTTTTGGAGACTTCTTAGGGGCGTGGAGGGATATAGATATTTATGTTGGTCCGACATTTACGAGATTCAATCTATCAACGGGTTGGAATATACACAACCTTTACTTCGCGAATCTTGAAACCTACGGGTGTTTTGATATACAGCAGGATATAGTATTTACTAACCTTTCCGGTTCCCCCTCATGGGGCACAGGTCATTATTTCTATCGTAATAGAACCGCAACACGATACGCATCCTTTGCTACTCTAACATCATCAATACTTATGGCGGATTCTGGATCCTGCGCATTTGATACATTGTTTTACATGGGTTGCTCCCCTTTAAATTGGCAGATAAATGTTTATGTTAGATGGTCTTTTGATTCTACGGTTATATTAACCAAGCCTTGGGTTGGGCCTTTGCCCTCTGGTACGAGTCTTCAATCTCTGGGTCTTATACCCTGGTCGGATAATTTTATCCAATATAAGGTTGAGTTTGTTAGAACGGGACCACCCGATGACAACGCACCGAGACTTGACAGTATATGGATAAAACCCGATTGTTCGGTGTTGATAGGAGAGGATGAACTCTCAGCGAAGGAAGATAAGATGAAAGGGGGTGAAAGGGTCATTACCATATACACCGTGGATGGAAGAAAGGTTAAATCCATTAAAGGAAGAGGTATATACTTTATATACGACGGTAAAAATGTTAGGAAGGTCATAAGTTTCTAAGCTTGCGCTGTCTCATTAAAATGATTATTCGCAAGTGTTAGAAGATTTTCACGTATAAAATTTCAGGTCTATGGAAGTTGCAGTTATAGGAGATGTTATGCTTGATGAATATGCCTTTGGTACGGTTGAAAGAATATCACCGGAAGCGCCGGTGCCAGTCTTTCTATATAAAAGCAGTAAATTTCTCCCAGGGGGAGCGGCAAATGTGGCGTTGAACCTCGCGAAGCTGGATCTCAATGTGTATCTCTATGGCATAATAGGTGATGATGAGGACGGAGAAAAACTCATATCCATATGTCAGAGTCTTGGTATAAATTTTCGGTTTTACAAAAGTAAATTGAGAACGCTAAAAAAGACCCGTATGCTTTCCAAACATCATCATGTTTTAAGGATAGATTATGAGGAGGTTTTCCCACCAAGCGATGCTTATGAACTCCTTGATATGATAAACACCAATGTGGATGCCGTTGTAATTTCAAACTATGATAAAGGAACCGTAAGTGTTGAAACGCTGAATTTTGTTCGTACGAGATTCAAAGATTCCTTAAAGGCGATAGATCCAAAATCCTTACTTTGGGAATCTTACGGGTTTGATGTGATAAAACCCAATTTAAGCGAGCTTTCAAAAGCCACGCATAAGAATTTACTTACAATGGAAGATGTAAAGGATACGAGTATGGAAGTTTTTAACAAACTTAAACCCGAAGCGATAGTATCAACCATGGGAGATAAAGGGATGTGGATAATAACCGAAAGTGAGGAGATATATATTCCAGCATATAAAAGGGAGGTTTATGATATTACGGGTGCCGGAGATACCGTATTGGCGTGGATAGTATGGGGAAAACTCAATGGAAAGGATTGGAGAAGTACAGGGGATTTAGCCGCTCGGGCGGCGGCTATAACCGTATCAAGGCTTGGAGCGTACGCCCCGACTTTGGAAGAGGTTCTCAATTACAGTATAACTTGAACTATTCAAAGACTATCTCAACCCTCCTATTCTTGGCTCTACCCTCGGGAGTATCGTTGGGTGCTATGGGTCTTTTTGATCCGTATCCTACGACCTTCAACCTCCTCGGATTTATACCCTTTGATATTAAGTAATCGGCCACGGCCTTTGCCCTTTTCTCCGAAAGTTTCTGATTATACTCCTCCGTGCCTATTATATCGGTATGTCCCGCTATCGTTATGTTTATGCTCCTATGCTTCTTTAAGAACTTAACCAATCTATCAAGTTCAAGCTTGGACTCAGGTTTTAATTCCGCCGAATTGAAATCAAAGAATATGTTGTTAAGTACGAATTTCGCTCCCTTTTCAATGGGTTGCAGAGGTATCTCCAAGAATTTTTCTTGGTAATGTTTCAAACCTTTCAGATCAAAGTTGAAGGATTGAAAGGCATGCAAGGTGTCAAGAGGTTCAGCCGTCAAACCATAGAACCTCTCCGATGGCAATACGACGACGAATTCTCCTCTATCATCCGTATATGATGAAAACCAAACCCTATCACCGCTTAGATCCTCTATGGTTATCTTCGCTTTCAAAGGCTCCTTGGTTTTAGCATCAAACACCCTACCCCTAACCAGATTCACAGGTTCAGGCATTACTTTTTTCTGTTTCTCGGTTAAACTGTCCCTCGGCGGTATGCTCGCACGGTAAATATGGTATATCTTAACACCCGTTTTTACATCCACGGAATCAACCCGTGAAAAGTATATCCAATCCGCGCTTGCGGGTATGGAAAAGAATATATCATCCTCCTGAGTATTATATGGGATTCCTAGGTTTTCGGCCTTCGTCCATTGATTTTCACCTATCCTCTTGCTCACAAATATATCGTATCCACCGAAACTCGGCCAACCGTTGGATGCGAAATAGAGTGTTTTACCATCCGAATGTATGAATGGAGATATTTCGTTTCCGGGTGTATTGACATTGGGACCGAGATTTATGGGCTTTGACCAGGTTCCATCTTCTTTCCTCACGCACATCCATATATCAAGCCCACCATAACCCCCTTTCCTACTTGAAGAAAAGAAGAGATACTTACCATCCGGTGATATGGTAGCCTGAGCATCCCAATATCTGCTATTTGGAGGCTTTCCCGCGTTCTTCGGTCTTCCCCACCTATCCCATCCGCTTCCTATCCTTTCAGAGAAAAATATATCCATACTTCCATATCCTTCCCTTATTCCTCCTCTTTTTTCCTTCGGTGAAGGGTTATACTTTGAATTATAGGCCAAAATCAGCATCCTATTATCCGCGGATATTCCGCTTACACCTTCGGATGACCTCGTATTTAAACTTTTAAGATTTATGGGCTCGCTCCATTTGTCTCCCGTCCTCGTGGTTATCCATATATCCTCTCTACCCTTTCCACCTTTGCGCGTTGATACGAATACCATAACCCTACCATCCGCGCTTATAACAGGGGAATAATCTCCGCCTGTCCCATCCCTCAGTAAATAATACCCTTTTATGGGTTTAACCAGTTCTTTTATCTGCTCAACCTTAACATTCTTAAATCTCCTCTTGTATATATCGTTAAGAAGTTTAAGATCCTCTATCTTATTGTAGATGTCGGATTTCAAGGGAAACCAATCCGGATAATCGCTACCCGCCTCCGATAGATAAGACTTCAACAACCCTATGGCCTTTTCAAATTCATAGTTCCTCGCGTAGGATAATGCAGCGTTTAATAGCGCTTTAAGTCGTAGCGTATCACCATATCCAACCTTTCTTGATGCCTCAAAGAAATGAATGGCAGCAGAATCGTACTTCGCTATATAGTAATACACCCATCCCAGCTGATAGTGATCATGATAATCGTCCTTTTTATATTTCTCCTTCAATTCCCAAAAGCGGCGGGCTTTAAAGTATGCCGAATATTTATCCTTTAAGGGTGGGAACATTTGAAGATAAGTTAATAGTATTACCATCTCAATGCTCTATAAACGCTTAAAAATACTCCCAAACCATCATCGCTTCCCAGAATCTTCTCACTCGCTCTCTCCGGATGAGGCATGGTGGCGAAAATTCTTTGATCATCGGATATTATCGCTGCTATATTATCCTCCGAACCGTTGGGATTACGAGCATATCTGAATACGACGGTTGGGGGTTTATTTTTATCTTTTATGTACCTTCCATCGGAATGCGCTATTGGAATTTTGATCTTTTGCCCTTTGCGGAACATGTTGGTAAATGGTGTATCATCATTCTCAACTATCAATTCCTCCCATTGGCATATAAATCTTCCTGATATATTTCTCGTTAAAGCCCCGGGTAGAAACCCACTTTCCGTCAATATCTGAAAACCGTTGCATATACCCATTATATAACCCCTATAATCTTCCAGAGCCTTTAACACGGGAGAGAACGAAGCGAGAACACCAGGCCGTAGATAATCACCATAGGAAAAACCTCCGGGTAAAACCACGAGTTGATACTTATCCACACAGCTATCCTTATACCAAATGTATTCAACATCAAAACCCGCGATTTCAAGAGCCCAATATGTATCCCTATCGCAGTTGCTTCCCGGAAATATTATGACACCTGCCTTGGGTTTCATACGCTCTTAGGCGGAGGTTTCGGCGCGTCCTCAGGAGGTTCAACATCCCAATCTATGCGATGGAAACCAGCTTTCTTATGTTTCTTGGTTAAACCCAAGGAATATAAAGCGAGTTCCCTTTTTAAAAGTTGTATAGCCATGGCGGGATCAACGCCTTTCGGACAAGCATCGGAACAGGCGCCGGCGAAATGGCATCTGAAAGTTCCTTCAACCAAGGAGGATATATGACTTCTTTCCAGAAGATAACCTTCATCGCGACTATCCGCTATGTACCTATAAGCCGCGGTTAAAGCCTGCGGTCCCCAGAAATCCTCATTCCCCGAGACCACCGGGCATGCAGCTACGCATGCGCCACATTTTATACAGTATGAAAATTGAAGGTAATCTTCAACATCCGTAGGGGGTTGTAAGTACTCTCCCGTTGGATTTTCAAACTCCTCCGGATCCGAATAGCGAATTATATAAGGTTTGACGGTCCTGTGATTATCAAAGAATCTTCTAAGATCGGGAACGAGATCCTTTATTATCATGTAATTGTTCATAGGCTCAACGGTTATAACATCGGAGTTCAATTTTAGAATCTGGGTTTGACATGCAAGCATATGCTTTCCGTTTATTTTCATAGCGCATGATCCGCATACACCCATACGACAGGAAACCCTGAAAGCGAGAGAGCCATCAATGTTTTCTTTTATATAAAACAACCCTTCAAGAACGGTCATACCTTTACGTACGGGTATCTTATACTCTACGAGATTTCCTCTATCGTTATTTGACGAGTATCTGAAAACCTTAAAGGTGATCTCTTTCATGAGTTAGGTATTATACTACGGAAAAATTTCTTGAAAGCTGGTTGAAGGGAAGCGATGTTTTCTCTGATTCCGTAGAGTAGCACGATAGAAAAGCTTGCTTGGGTTTGATATCGTGCATAGCCTTTTCCTTTCAACTTGCATATCCTCCTTGTGAGTCCCCTACGGATAGAAATAAGCCAATACGAGAAATGTTGTTATTATCTTCGCTTAGCTCATCAGTACCATAACCCGAAACAATTATTGATATAGATTTTCAAGGTTATAATATACGGTTGTCCGATGGAAAACGATAAGTGTTTGGTTCTTTTGTCTGGGGGCATAGATTCGGCGGTGAGTTTGTGGTGGTGCAGAAACAAGTTCAAGGAAATATACACTCTCACTTTCATTTACGGTCAAAAGCATTCTAAGGAAGTGGAATATGCAAAAAAACTTTCGGAAATAGCCGGTGTTGTGGAGCATTATGTTATAAATCTTGAATTTCTGCGCAAACTCGGGGGTTCAAGTTTAACCGATTCATCGCTTGAAATTCCGAAAGGCCCTTATCCTGAAAGGGGAACGATATCAACCTATGTTCCTATGAGGAATTCCATATTTGGGGTCGTTGCCGCGGCTTTGATGGAAATCAAAGGGATATACAATCTCGTTATAGGAGTTCATTCTTCGGATGTCCCTAACTATCCCGATACCAGGCCCGAGTGGGCTTCCTCGCTTGAAGCCCTGATAAATGCCGGTTCATCCATACCATTTGAAAAAACTTTTAGATTAAAGGTCATAACTCCATTGATAAACCTCAGAAAACCCGAAATAATAAAGTTGGGTTTGAGATTAGGGGTTCCATTTGAATATACATGGTCATGCTACTCTCCTGTGGATGATTCTCCTTGCGGGGAGTGTCCGGCCTGTATTCAGAGAGAGGAGGCTTTTAAAATTGCCGGTTTGGAAGATCCTTTGAAAAAAAGGAGGTTAGAAGATGATAGAAAAGCTTTTAAGGGAAGATAGGATCATATTGGATTTAAAGGCTAAGGATAAGGAAGGGGTTCTAAGGGAGATGATTTCGGTCCTTAACCTTCCTAAGGATAAGGAGGATCTCCTGTTCAATTCTCTTATGCAAAGGGAGAAGCTTGGATCCACGGGTATAGGTAAAGGCATAGCGATACCCCACTGTCGCAGCGTCGCCGTTGATAATATAACCTTAGTTATAGGAATATCCAAGAACGGGGTGGATTTTGAGTCTTTGGATGGTAAGCCTGTGCATCTTCTTTTTATGCTCGTCGCCACACCTATGGATCCGTCCATGCAGTATCTCACCGCACTTGGGAATATAGCGAGAATAGCAAGGGGATTGGCATCCGAAGAAAGCCTACGCACGGATTTTTCATCACCCAAAGAGGTTATAGAGTATCTATTGAAGTTCAACAATGAATAACCTGAAAGCCTTCCTTGAAGACCTGTATCTACTCCAAGATCTGGACTTACTGTTGGATCAGGTTAAGGATCCCCAATACCTTGAAACTTTCGGTTTTACGGTTTCGGATGATAAGATAAAGACGCTTGAAGAAAAGAGGAATGATCTCGCGAAGAAATTGAGAGCGATAAACCCGAGATGGTACCAGATATATGAAAGATTGAGAAGGAGATACAAAAGGGGTATAGCGAGGGTCATAGACGATATATGTACCAACTGTTTTGTCCAACTTCCGGCATCTATGACGGGGCAAAATCCCGATGAATTGCAAACCTGTCCATCCTGCGGAATAATCCTTATCTGGATAGACTGAAATATGCTCCTATCTTTTGTAGTAGTTTATGTGATCATAGGTTTTGTTGTGGTTTTTTGGGGTTATACCCTTAAATTCGGTGAAGTATGCTCTCCTTATGTTATCGTACCTTTGATCGGGATAATCTTAGGTGATTGGATTCTTGAAAAGGTAAATCGTTATTTTTCCGAAAGGATCAGGGAACCTCTATCCAAGAGGATGAATTTTGATCTCTATATGGGTATATTGAACGCGTGTATGTATGTATCAATCTATGCTGCTGGAACTCTCTGGGTTTATAGGCTGAGTGGAAAGTTCTTTGTTGTTCCCGTTCTTATATCTTTTGGTTTGGTTTCAGGTATATACACTCTCAGGAAAACATATAAATGAAAATTTTGTGCGTTTCGGACGCGCACCTTTTTAAAGATACATTGGATAGGGAGGAGAAACTCGTTGATTTAATAGAGAATGAGGATTATGACGAACTCATACTCCTCGGAGACATATACGATTTTTGGTTTGAGTACAGATCCTTCATACCTTCTTACGCGTTTAAATTGACTTCAACCTTGGTGAAACTATCAGCCAAGAAGTCCATAGTGTATATATCCGGAAATCATGACGCTTGGATAGGGGAATTCTGGAAGGATGTGGGAATAGAAATTCACAGGTTTTTTTTTAAGAAGAATATGTACGATAGGGATTTCTTATTCACGCATGGGGATCTGGTATTCGGCGATAAATCATCCCGTGTTATAAGAAGCATCTTCCATAATCCCGTTGCCGTATATCTTTTTAGTATCCTGCATCCGGATTTGGGGGCCAAGTTGGCGAGAAGTTTATCCTCTGAAAGTAAAAAGAGGGAGGAGGGATTGTATATGGAGAGGATATTGGAATCTTTCAGGGGTTTGGACTGCGATGTTTTAATAACCGGGCACTTACATGTGCCGTTCATACATCGGGAAGGGCAAAGATTATTGGTTTGCACGGGGGAATGGATGGAGAGATACACTTATGTAAAGATATATGAGAGAAGGATTTATCTTATGGAGTTCGGAGGGGGGATCATCGGGGAGGCGAGTTTATGAGTTCCTTGATCCTTTTCAGAAATTCTTCCTTATCGTAATAGTTCTCAATATCTTCAATGGAATGGGTTCTGTATCCTACGATCTTTTTACCAAAAATCTTAGCATAGGATAGCTCACTCAGGGTTCCCCATCTGCCTCCTATCGCTATCACAAACTCGCCTGAGGCAACGACCAATGGATTTCTAACATGACCCATACCCGTATTTATCTTTATTTTGACATAAGGATTAGCATCCTCTCCGGTGGATGTCATAAGTATTCCTACCGTTATACCACCCGCGTCGTACGCCCCTTTACAGACCGCCTCCATTATGCCCGTCCTTCCCCCGCATATTACAATACAACCTTCCTCTCCCAGAATCCTACCCACCTCATAAGCGACCTCCAATTCATCCCTCTCAGCCTCAGAACCTCCTATAACCGCAACTTGTAAGCCTTTCCTGTACATACCTAAATTCTACGCTTGGATTATGACTAGGTAGGTATTACACCGATGGGGTGATAACCTTAGCTCTGACACATACCTTGAAACTCTCGCTGTCGCCTTAAATTCAACGCTGCAAGTGGAAGGGTATAAGTGATTCTTACAGAAAACCAGAGCAGTCAGCTAACAAGGAGTCTTTCGGCTTTATAATCAGGTTAAGGCTCCGGCAGACCGCCTGAAACTCCTTATGGGGAAGAGGTCACTTACAGTATATCACCTTACCCGATGTCCCTCCCGCTCTATGACAGGAATTGCATCCTCCGTATGTGGGGTGTGTGCTCATCATCAGGAGTTTTCCACAATCAACATACGCCTGGAAGTCGGAGGAAGATACCGTACCATTCGTATAAAAGTTTCCATAACCATCCGTGGTCAGAACCAAAGAATCCGTACCCGTCGTGGATTTTATGACCACTTTCACACCTGAAAGCACATTGCCGTTCTGGCCAAACCGTGCTACTATCTCAGATCTATCTAAAATATTATCCACAGCGCTGATAACGTAGCGAGTCCGGATGCGCCAAGCATAAAGTTCCTATGTTTTTCAAGCGATTTTAAGTCTCCCTCGGAAACACCTTTGAAAGCCAGGTATCCTGCATATACATAGAGCCCCGTCGCAGCATAGGACAATACGCCGTGTATCAATCTCTTTAATCTTCCCGGCTCATTCCAGAGTTTTATACTGTTGTATGTTCCGAGGGATGTCTGAACTATGGAAAGCGTGAATATGGTATATCCCAACGCTCTATGAGGTATCCTCAGAAGATCCGGGGGTGTCTGTCCGTTTTGATATTGATTAAGAAGATACAATCCAAGAGCGGAGTTAATGATGCTTCCCGCGACTATACCGTATCCCACCGCTCTGTGAAGCGAGAATGTGAGGTTCTCCTCCATATATTCCTCATGCTCCTCCTCATCCTCATGAGATATTATAAAACCAAAAGGATAAGCGTTGAAAATTACCCACATCATGGTCTAACCTTCAATGTAAATTTACCTTCCACCTCCAACTCGTCGGGTGCCCTTTTCAGAAATCCGAGGAGTGTCGGAGGTTTTATACCAAAGTCGGTGAATTTCACCTTTTTCTTGGTATATAGTTCAACCTTTCCATTCTCTAAGCGCTTGTAAAACACTTTGAAAGTGTAGGTCTTACTCTTACCTTTTACTGTCAATTTACCCTTCACATATACTACACCTTTGGTATTGGATAAGAACTTTTCAACCTTTCCCTTGCTTATATGACTCTCAAAAACTATATACTTATACTTGGGATAACCGAGTATCTTTGCAACATCCCTATCCCTCTGACTGTTTCCCGATCTAAACGATTTAACGGGAACCTTAAAGGATAACCTTGCTGAACTATCCTCGTATATTTCCGCCTTAAATTCCTCTATCTTCTGGCTTTTCCCCACTATCGGGTCAGGTAAGGCTCCCAAGGTCTTTACAACGGTCCTGTACTGAACATATCCACCTGTTAAAATGAAATACAACGGCAACGACAACATAGCACGAGTATTATAAAGATGAAAACACCATTCCACACATTTTTCAAGTTTATAATGTCGGTCTTATGCTTTGGATGTTTATAAGTCTCACATGGTCGCCTTTAAGTATAAACGGTGGAAAGGTGAAGGTGTTTTCCTTCGGGGATACATTGGTGGGAGTTTATGGAAGCTCTCTATGGATTTCTTATTACAGAGGAAACTCCTGGAATCTCTTATATAAAGGCGCAGGTTCCGTATGCTGCGCGAAATCTTACACATTATCCAAAAAATCCCTATTCTTTGCCAGCGGAACTTCAATATACGAGTATGCCATACCTACCTCCTTAATTTCTTCAACCGATATTGGTTATCAGATTCTGGGGATTGTCTCCGAGGAACATCCAAATCCTACCAGCACACCCATATACATTTTTGCTCGCACAGGGGCGAGATTGGATACGATAATAGTATTTAAATCTACGGATGATGGGGCCACTTGGAGTGAGGCATCCAGGATATATGTAGGCGATACGACCAATTATATGACTTCGGTTTCAAAGGGAAACACTTTGATCCTCGGAGTATATACCACAAACGCGACGGATTCATCTATAAAGGTTTTCGTATCAAACGATGGAGGAAGCACATGGAATCTATCAATCACCCTTCCGGGAACATCCGGAAATTACGGGTACATATATTCAATGGATGCGACTACATCTGGTAGGTTGATATTCACCACTTTAAAGAGAACTTTTCCTCCCAAAGGCTATCTTTATCTATCCTTGGATGGAGGAATGACTTGGAATCCCGTGGATTCCAGCGGTAATTGGGGGTTTGCAAAGTTCATAAACGATACTCTCATCCTCGGATTCCTGTCAATATCTGGGAGCAAGGATTGGGTCATGTTCAATATAAATACCGATACTTTTTCGGTTGTGGATACGCTTGATATACCCCTAAACTACGATTTAACACCCTACGGGTGGGTTTTTGGCCTCGCATCAGAAGGCGTAAAATTGGCCCAAGATATATTCAACCCTTCAACATGGAATATAGTGAATTCGGGTTTAAGAGCCTATTCGGTTCTGAAAAACGCAATATCGGTGTCGGGGAATAATGTACTTATCGTTGATATGGCTGGGAATAGGTTATTCAAATCCTCGGACAATGGATTAACATGGACTAAGGTTTATAATCCTACTTATGATCCTTACACGGGTTTTGGAGGGGTAAGCGTTGAGTTCTTCGGTGCAAACAAGGGTATATCTTCCATACCCAATACGGGAGCCTTCTCTTTGATAAGCACATCATCGGACAACGGTTCCACTTGGACACCTTTACCTTACAACTTAAAACTCCTCGTAGATGTTCAAGGTTTAAACGGTGATACGCTTTTGGCCGTAGGTCTTGATTATATATTCGGATATAGCGGCATACTGAGGAGCGTTGATGGTGGAAATTCATGGGTTAATACCTTCGGATACGCCTTGGGATTTTCATTTCAAACCTTTGCGCAGAGGATCATAAAATCCGGACCCAATGTGTATTTACTTAGGGAGACACCGGAGGCTTGGATTTCCACGGATGGTGGCGCGAGCTTCTCATCCCTTCCAAATCCTTCACCCAATGACACGATTATGGCCATAACATCGCATGGTAATGGATTTTACGCCATCATGGTCTCACCTAGTTTTGAGGGCATAAGATATTACGATGGTTCCACCTGGAACGATATATGGACTTATGCCGGAGCGATATATCGTGATAGATTCCTATGCAACATATCCTCAAACGGTAGCTTCTTGGTTGCAACCTTCCTTGATGGATTGACCTATAAGCCCATGGTATATTATCGTAGCTTAACTTCAACTTTTGAATCCATAGACACATTACCCCCATATATAGTTCCCATAGGGCTTAGTCTTACCTCCGATAATAGGATTATAGTATGCAGCGATGAAAACGGATGTTTTATAAGTAATCCCTTGGTTTCGGTCAAGGAGAACCAAGCAGTTGAAAATATGAGGAATGTGGAGATATACGATGTGAGCGGTAGAAGGGTGCAAAGGATGAAGAGGGGTATATACTTTATAAAGGAGGGGGGTAAGGTCAGGAAGGTGATAAAACGATAGACATTATGTTTGACACTAAAAACAGTAAGATTCGTAAGATTCGCAAGGATAATAGAATACAATAAATTTAACCTTATAAGTTCATGAAAATTTTGGAGAAAATAAGGTTTTTATGTTATTATAACTATAGTTTTGTCTTCAATTGATACTTTCAATTCCTTTCCTATAAACTCCTCAACAAAACCCTGAATTGCGCCTGCAAGTGGACTTAAAGATTTTTTCGGATCATCATGGGATTTAAACAAAAATGAATCTTTGACATGGACTTTTAACACATTACCCTCAACTATAACCTCTACATCTCCGAAACCTGCTAACGAGAAAAAGTGCTTTAAAGCTTCCGGAACCTCTTTATCAGTTATACTTAGAGATTTAATTAACGATCTAGCCGCTACTTTTCCTGCCCTCTTTGAGCCATTCTGTATAAGCCCCGAAAATGGACCTGCCATTTTTAGCATCTGCAAATATAGCTCAGCAACAAAATCCTTTGGCAAAATCACACCTTCTTTTTCAAGGAATTCCTTTATCTTGTCCCTCATGGCATAACCTCCTTTTTAGGATTTGTATTCTTTCAACATATTCCCTAATCTTTCGCGTTGTTTTCTGAATTCCATAAATAGAGGACCAAGCTTAACGTCAGATGTGGCTATAAATCCGACATAGAAATCCTCTATAACACCAACCAATATGGAAATCTCCTCTCCCTGACTGAAAACCATTTGGAACCCTTTATCTCCAAACTCCGAAAGAACATTCTTCATCATAGCGGTAGCTGAGGATAGAAGACCCGAGATTATTATAGGATCTTTTAAATCCAAAGCCTCGGATATAATATGAGTCATAGGAAGGCCATCTTCTGAGATAATTATTATCCCTAAAATCTCAGGTACAAATTTTCTAGCATCATCCATAATTCTTCCTAGTTCATTCATACACCAGATATTATATAGTGGAAAAATTTTATGCTCCGTGTTAATAGTGCAAACCCCCAGACAAACCTTACAGGCGTATAATTTTGGGTTAAATGAAAAAATCAGGGGATATAAGATCGTTTATTGATGCAGTTGAGGCGAGCGCAAGGTTGGGGAATCAGTATATATGGAAGATAGATTTGGAACTTCCCGAAACCTCGGGTAAGGGTTATGCCAGGGGTGGAAAACTCATATACTTGCAGGTCGGAGATCTGAAAGGGAATGAAGCCTTAGAAACACTTAAAAAATACGATAAGTTTGCTTATTCTTTTGAGATATACGAAGGAGAGGTTCCAGAGCTTCAAAATATAGATGTTCTTTCCGTTCTCTTTGGAGATATAACTACAATTTACGAAACTTTGCCGATTTCCACTTTGAGAGGAAACTTCGTTGATATTATTAGGAACATGGAAAACGAAGATTATACGGGTCTGATCTTCTTTAACGATGATTCGGGAAACGAGATCGTTGCCAGCGTTTTTGAAGGTAGATTAACGGGGGTAAGACTTTCCGGAAGTGTAGGAATAACGAAGAGAATTTTGGAAAATGTACGAATGCTCAATGCGGATTTCCATATTATGCAGTTCAAGGACATAGGCAAGATACAAGGTTTCATATACGGTATAAAATCCATAACCGATATACCTGGATCCCAATGGGATGCTGATAAATTCAAAAAATTCAACGGAACGATTGAGGTCAGCAGAGGTTTTGAAAAGATACTTGTACTATCTAATGGGAAAGAAATATTGACGATCTTCAAGTTATCGGTTCCACCTAAGTTTGATAAGGGTATAGGTTCCAGTCTTTTTCAGAAGGGGAACCTGATAAGCGCCTACCCTGAAACCGCTCCAAAATTTATATTCTCCTATACATTCAAAGAGTCGCAGGATGTGATAAATCTGTTCTCAACTTTGGTATCCGAGTCAAGGAGAATCATAGGTGAAATAGTCTTTAAGCGCGCCGCTGATAAGGTCTTAAAGTTCTCTTTACCCCCAAAGCCTTATCCCGATGAGGTCGTTGAAACCTTAAAGAACATATTCTCAATATACGAGAAAGAGATCTCCGCATTTACAGGGAAGAAATGGAGAGAAATAAAATCCAATATACTCGCAGATCATCCAGAAAGTATAGCAAAGATATTTCAATGAAGCTAATAGATGGGGTTAGAATCAAAGAACTGAGGGTTATACCCGATGATAGGGGTAGGCTGGCCGAGATTCTTAGGATAGATGACGAAATATATGAAGGTTTCGGCCAAGTGTATTTTACCACGGCCTACCCAGGGGTCGTAAAGGCCTGGCACGCTCATAACTTCCAAACGGATTTCATAACCTGCATATACGGTATGATCAAACTCGTGCTTTACGATGACAGGGACGGTAGCCCAACCAAGGGTTTATTTAACGAATTTTATATAGGTATTCACAACCCCATATTGGTAAAGATTCCACCGAGGATATGGCACGGTTTCAAAAACATAGGGGTTGAGGAGGCGATAGTGATAAATGTAATAACTAAGCCTTATGATCACGAAAATCCCGATGAACTGAGAAAACCGGCCCACGGCGTCATTCCTTATGATTGGAGTAGGAAGGATAGATAAGGAAGATTACTTTCACGGTGAGTTCTTTGAGTACCTACATGAAAGATATTTTTCAAGGGATAAATGGGAAAAAATCAAAGCACACTCCAAAAACGTGGCAATTCTGGGTTTGGATTTGCAGATTTACTTTCTCAACAAAATCCCTTCCATGAGGAGATTCATAAAACATTTAAGCGGATTTTACGGTAAGGTTGCAGGGAAAATCCCTATACTCCTCACATGCCATTATGATGTGGATGGGAGCATTATGACATTTTGGTGGGATAATAAGATAGAAAAGGATTCACCTCATTATGATCTCCTTGATATAGTAAAATCCTTTCCTTCGGAAATAATTGAAAAAACCACATACGATGCATTTTATAATACCGATCTTGAAGATATACTTAAAAGGTTGAACATAGACACATTGATAATTACGGGTGTTATGACGAATGTGTGCTGCGAGACCACGGCCAGGAGCGCCTTCGTTAGAGGATATAAAATCATCTTTCCCTTGGACGGTACCGTATCCAAAAACAGATACTTTCACGAAGCCACTATAATGAATTTATCGTACAGCGTCGCGGTTGTACCCACCTTAAAGGAGGTTGTGGATTGGCTGTTGTAGGTATAGTTGGAGGGGGACCCGCAGGTATATCTGCGGCGGTGCAGCTGAAAAGGTATGGATTGGAACCTGTGGTTTTTGAGAAGGATGAGATCGGAGGACTCGTGAGGAACGCTTACAGTATAAGAAACAGCATGTATTTTCCCGAAGGTATATCGGGGAAGCGGGTAGCATCAATATTAAAAAGGTACGTGGAAATATACGGTATCAAGGTCATCTATGATGAGGTTATTGATATTCGGTATAAGGAACCCGAAATGGTGATATATACGAAGAGGGGGGATTACGCGTTCAAATACACCGTAATAGCAAGTGGAACCCAACCAAAGAGGGTGAATTTCAAATTTGAAAGGTTGTATTATCATATCGTTGATCTTCCGAAAGGATATTTGGGAAGAGTTATGATACTTGGAGGAGGGGATACATCTTATGATTATGCTTTAAGCGTAGCTGGACGATCCGATGAAGTTATAATTATGGTGAGGAGCACACCCAAGGCCATAGATTCGCTCATCAAAGAGGTTGATAGATGTAAGAATGTAAAGGTTATGATAGGTCGTATTTTGGAATTTTCAGATGGCACAGCCATAACGACCGTAGGAAAATTCAACATTGACATTCTCTTGGTAGCAATAGGTAGAATTCCCAACGATAATTTCGCAAAGAATGTTAAAGGAAATCCACGAGTATTCTGGGCAGGGGATGTTAAAAACGGTTGGTATAGGCAGAGCAGTATAGCCATAGCGGATGGTATAAAGGCTGCTATGCAGATATGGAGGATGGAAAAATATGGAAATATTTAAGGAGATAGGTAAGGACGATATAGCAAAAGTTTATATAGGAAAAACTCGGCGCGGAAATCTGGTGGAATTTGTGGAATCCATACCGACGGGAAAGGTTGAGGATAAATGGGTACTCATAGTAAGTACCTTAAACGGCTGTCCCATAGGTTGTAAAATGTGCGATGCGGGATTATTTTATAAAGGTCTGCTAACTTACGATGAGATCATGGAGCAAATAGAGTACCCCATAACCAAGCGATTTCCAGAAGGGAAACCGAGAACGAAGCGTTTCAAGGTTCAATTCGCGAGGATGGGAGAACCTTCATTCAACATGGCTGTTTTAGATGTTATAAAGCATCTGGGGGATAGGTATCCGAATTTTTACCCTTCCATATCCACCGTGGCGCCTAAGGGTACGGATGAGTTTTTTAAAAAACTCATGGATATTAAAAAATCTATGTTTCCCTTTACATTTCAACTCCAATTTTCAATTCATACCACGGATTTTGAGCATAGAAAAAATTTGATACCCGTGAAGACATGGTCGTTTGAGGAAATGGCGGAATATGGTATCAAATTTTATGATCCGGGTGGAAAGAAGATCACTTTGAATTTCGCCTTAGCCAAGGAGAACAAAGTGGATGCCCGTGCAGTTCGCGAGCATTTCCCAAAGGAATATTTTCTGATTAAAATAACCCCTCTAAATCCCACCGTAAATGCCCGCAAAAATTCGCTTAATAACGATATTGACCTTAAAACCGGCCTACCTCGGAAACACATAAAATTCATAAAAGATTTAATGAATCTGGGATATGATGTGATTGTAGCGCTTAATAGGTCCGAGACGGAGGAGAATCGCATAGGTTCAAATTGTGGCCAGCATGTTCTGAATTATCTTCGCTCAAACATGAAACTCAGCGATGCTTATTTATATGTAGAATGAGTAGGGAAACCGAGGCGAATATCCCCGAAAATATAAACTCACCATGATTTACAAGGTTTGATAAGAAACCTGCGGATATGTTTCCTATGAACAGACACAAACCGGTTATAAAATAAAAGTTTCCATAGGCTGAACCTTTGAGTTCATTACCAACTATCTTTCCTATGTGAGCCTTGGGTACGGTATCGTATATTCCGTAGAATATGGAAAATGGGATTATAGGAATGTAAGGGTTTCCCAGAATTATCATCGTTGCATCCGCGATCAAAAGTAATATCAAAGATGCCGAAAAGACGATTTTGAAACCCAACCTATCGTACAGATATCCTGCTATGAGTGAGGACAAAGCGTAAAATATGTTAAACAGTAGGTATGTTATCGGAAGCTGTCGTAAGGACGGGGATTCAAGCAAGAAAAACCCCACCGATATATTCGCTAATGCCGTTAAAGAAAATATGATCAATAGATTTCCCGGCAAAATCAAAGAGAAGTGCGAAGGTTTGATCCTAACCTTCCTAACTTCCACGACGAATAATATGAGAAATAGAGCCAACAAGGCGGGTATCAACGCTAAGAGTATTATTGACTTAGGGCTCAACCTTTCCACCAAAAATATCAAAATCAAAGGTCCCGTTATTGCCCCGAGAGTATCCGAGAACCTATGTATTCCAAATACCCTTCCTTGATACTCCTTCTTTACGCTCAAAGATAAAAGGGCATCCCTTGGACTTGTCCTAATCCCTTTACCCAATCTGTCAATGAATCTACCGAGTATTATGATCAAGGGTGAGAAGGGGAACAAATAGAGGGATTTCCCCAAGGTTGATAGAAAATATCCTGAAAATACCAGAGGTTTAGCCTTTGAAAATCTATCATAGATCCTTCCCGAAAAGAGTTTTAGAATGTTTGATGTGAGCTCCGCTACTCCTTCCATTATTCCGAAGTAATATATACCGTATCCTGCGATTATATAAGTTATGATCGGGAATATCATCTCGCTTGAAACATCTTGAAAGAAGCTGACCAAGGAAAGTACAATCAGATTTCTCATACTTTTCTGAATTTGGCTATGAAAAACCCTTCGGTTCCCGTCCTATGTGGGTAAAACCTTAAAGTTCCATCAATGTTCCCTTGAATTTCCCCTATACCTGGCCCTTCCAACTTTTCAAGTTTCGCCCCCGATATGCTCATAAACCTTTCAACCACTTCCTCGTTCTCTTCATAAGTCAATGTGCATGTGGAATAGAGCATACTCCCTCCGGGTTTCAGCATATCAAAACCGGCTAAAAGTAGCCTGAGTTGAACCTTACTTAATAATTTCACATCTCTGAAAGACCACCATTTTATTATCTCAGGATTTTTATGCAATGTTCCCGTTGATGAGCATGGGGCATCCACGAGAACGAAATCAAAGAACTCCTTATAAAACTTAACCAATTTCTCACCTTTGTAAATGCTTATACCGACATTCAGGCAGCCCATTCTTTCAATGTTATTAACCGTCGCCTTTGTTCTGTCCATACTGTAATCGTTGGCTAACACAAAGCCCGTATTTTCCATAAGCGCGCTTATCAGCGTGGTCTTTGATCCAGGTGCCGATGCTATATCAAGTACAAAGGAATGTTTTAAGGGCTTCAAAAAATGTACAGCCAGCATTGATGCCAAGTCCTGAACATAATAGTATCCCAAAAAATGCTCCAATGTTTTACCTAACTCCGTAGGATAATAATCAACCCTAAAAGCATAAGGTAGCACCGTGCTTGATAGTTTAAACCCCTTCCTTTCAAGCCTCGCCTTGAGGTCCTCCGGAGATATTTTCAAAGTGTTGGCTCTTATATAAGGCCTCAACTTAAATGAGGTTATAAAATCCAGGAACTCCTCCATCTCCCCTTTAAGTACATCCCTCAAAGCCGAATATAAAGAAGTATTCCTTCTTATGTACTCCTTGAGCATAGCATTTCAACCACTTTCTCCATCATCATGGCCCTTGAACCTTTGACTATGATCACATCCCACTCATCGGATGCTAAGAAATCAACTATATCAACATGATTACGGGCGTGATATGTGCTTACCCCTCGCTTGGATGCCTCTTCAAGGACGAACTTCGAATATTCTCCAAAGCCCACAACACAAGATATACCGAATCTATCCAACCTTTCCCCCACCCATCTGTGCCAGTATTCGCTCTCCTCACCGAGTTCAAGCATATCACCGAATATGAAAACCAACTTTTTCCCCTTGTATATATCATGTATGGATCTCAGAAGCATATCAACGGATATAGGGTTTGAGTTATAGGAATCGTTTATTATCGTTCTTCCACCACATTCTAATACTTCCATTCTCATAGGCTCACCTTTGAAATCCCTGAGTATATCCGAGACCTCATTCAAAGGCAATCCTAAGATTTTGCAAAACGAGGCTACTGCCAGGGAGTTCTCGGCGAAACCTATGTGGGGATAGGGCACAAAGAATTCCACACCCTCAAAGGTGTATTTAGCACCTTCACCGCTTATTACTAAGTTTTTGCCAACGAAATCGCCCTCCTTGAACCCGTATTTATAATGCTTCCTGTTCGGGAAGAATGGGGATTCCGAATGAATCAAAACCAATCCATCTGCATATTCAAGCACCGAGTACTCTTCCATTATGGCGTTGAATGTGGTTTTGAACCCTTCAAGATGCTCAGGGCCCAATCTCGTAAATATTACATCGTTTGGAAGGACGACCTTTGAGAGTTTCCTTATTTCCCCTGGCCTATTCGTACCCATTTCAATTATCCAAAACTCTTCATTCAATCGGCTCTCATTTATAGTCATGGGAACACCTATGAAGTTGTTATAACTTTTGGGAGAATACAGGACTTTATAAAAGTTTCCTAAGACCTTTGCAAGCATACTCTTGGTAGTCGTTTTCCCAACTGCGCCAAGCACTCCAACAACGGTACCGTAGAAATTTCCTCTTATATACGAAGCCCATCTGAGTAAAGCATCTTCAACCTTCCCAACGATTATATAGTTTCCCTTAACAGGTTTCTCAACGAGGGAAGCAACCGCTCCTCTGCGTAGAGCATCTTCAACAAACTCATGACCGTCAAACTTACTCCCTTTTAATGCTACGAAGATATCGCCTGCATTTATTTTCCTGCTATCGGTGCATATCCCCTTAAACTCCATATCTTCACCTACAAAACATCCATTCACTATCCTTGAAAATTCGCTCAGTTTCATAGTATCACAAATACACCTTCACCTTTGGCGTAAATATTTCCCGAATGATCCACAATCTCGGCTTCGCAAACGATTTCCCTCCCTGAAACCCTCAACCTCCTACCTCTCAATATATACCTTCCTTTCGTGGGAAGAACCCTGATGAAATCCACCTGTATTCTCTTGCCCAAGAACCTTTCAAACTCCACGGATACGACCGTACCCATACACTCGGCGAGCAAGGACGCTATCACACCGCCATGCGTTATACCGTCAAATCCTTGATACTTATCATTTAAACTGAATTCCGAGATCACCTCACTACCTTCCAAACGAAAATCCACATTGAAATCCTCATTACCACAAACAAAACAACGATTATGACCTGATATTTTCAAGAATCCTTTCCAGCCTTTTGAATATGTTCTCTTTTATAAGATGCGCCACTAACATATTGCGATAACCCTCTTCCACCGAAACTGCAACGGGCTCATCGTTCGTGATAGAATTTATGAAGGATTTCAATTCCAAGGTTATGGCATCTCTGGAATTATCCACCTCGGGAAAGTAGGGGAGGATTTCACCATCAAACCTTTTTATCATTTCGGCCTTTTTGTTGTAGAGGTCTATTGATATATAATTCTGGGGTGTAAATATCCTAAACTTCCTTAACTTTTCCAGAGATATACGACTCGCCGTCAAGTTGGCCAAAGCTCCGGAAGGGAATTCCAATCTTACATTCGCTATATCTATGCTCTCCGTTAATACCGGGACACCTATGGCGCTTATATTTTCCGGCATTTCACCGATAAGATATAAAGTCAAATCTATGTCGTGTATCATGAGATCAAGTATAACATCAACATCCGTGCCTCTCGGATTGTAAAGGCTCATCCTTACGCTTTCAATGAAAAAGACCTTGTCTTTTATCAGCTCAACGGATACCAAAAACGCGGGATTGAACCTTTCAACATGTCCCACCTGCACCTTTACACCTTTCCTCCTACTCAATTCAACTATTTCCTTGGCGGACTCAAGGTTATCCGTCAAAGGCTTCTCAACGAATACGGGCTTTCCTTCATCTATGCAGAACTTAACTATATCGTAATGAGTTGTGGTGGGGGATGCGCAGATTATCGCGTCGCTTTTTTTTACGATCTCCTCCAAGGATCGTGTGATAACCACATTATACTTTTCTTGGGCTTCCAACATCTTTTGAGGGTTTATATCATACACATATATCCTTTCAATCTCTGGGAAATTGACCAATTTACTCAGGTGAATTGAACCCAAATAACCCACCCCCACAACACCAACCCTTATCTTACCATTTTGAGACAAACGGGGACGACGGGATTTGAACCCGCGACCTCCGGCGTGACAGGCCGGCGTTCTAACCAGGCTGAACTACGTCCCCGCGAGAAGATATTATAAGGTGGAAAGGTTTTGTGGAGGAAAGTACCACCTTTACGCCTTCCCAGTATCCTCCATCTCCCTAAGTATCAGAGTTATATGTCATCCCATTTATGCCATACCGAAAGAGTATATTCCTAAAAAGTTATGTCTAAAAAAACATCTCTTGATAGTCCAAAGGATGTTTTAAACATCGCTAAGAGATAGCGGCGGAATGCCAAAGATATTCTTAAAAGGGCGGGCGTGGATGAAGATGTGGAATCTTACGAGGATATAAAATAATAAGTGTTGGGATGCTGGTGAAGTTGAAAGGAGAACTAGGGATATAGGTAGGTTAAGGCAGGCTTTGAAAGGCATTTCCATTGGTAAGAACAAGGATAGGATATTACAGAACAAGAAATCCATAGACGACGGCTTTGAAAAAGTTGAAAAGATAATCCGTATAGTTGAAAAGTATATAAACGGACAGCCTTAAAATACAAACTTATGCCTAAGGTTAAAGTTCCAGAGACGCCTAAGGAGAGGCTTGAATTGGCTAAGAGGTATTTAGAGAATGCTAAGGAGATATTGAAGAAGGCGGGGATTGATAGGAAAGTGGGAGAGTACATAGACCTTAAATATGTTTCAGAAGCTTCTGGAACTGCATATTTGGCATCTCTTGAAGCCTTAAAAGCCCTTTTCCTATGGGAAGGGTTGATAGATTCAAAGGATTTGAGAAAGAAGTTAAAACGGGTAGATATGTATGATTCACTCCTCAGGAAAGTGATAAGGATAGGGAAGGACAGGGATTTACTCATTCGTCTCTTTGATAATGTTTATAGTTTGCTGCATATAGGTGGATATTACAGGGAACTGCGAAGTAAGAAAGCAATAGATGATGGTTTTGAGAAGGTTGAGAGGATAATCCGCATAGTTGAGAAACATATAAACGGACGACATTAAAATATATACCTTATGCCGAAGGTTAAGGTTCCTGAAACGCCGAAGGAAATTTTACATTTAGCAAAGAGGTATTTGAGGAATGCGAAAGAATTACTTAAAAATGCTGGGTTGAACAAAGAGGTAAATTCTTATATAGATATTAAGCATGTCTCAATTGCATCAGGAACCGCTTACCTCGCTGTACTTGAAGCGATGAAAGCTTTGATAATGGTGAGAAAATTTTGGGATATTACGGAGGTGGAGAAAAATGCGAAGGAAATATCTTCATATCGTAAGATATTAAAGACCTTACCTCTGGGAAAAGATAAAGATGTGATTTTGGATCTTTTATTGGATGTATATAACATCCTTCATCTTGGCGGATATTATAGGAAATTAAGGGACGAGAAATCCATAGACAGCGGTTTTGAAAAGGTTGAGAGGATAATTGAGATAGTTGAAAAGCATATAAATGAACAGCCTTAAAATATAAACCTTATGCCAAGGATAAAATCCCCAGAAACACCGAAAGAAAGGCTTAAACTTGCAAAGAGGTATTTAGAGAATGCTAAGGAAACATTGAAGAAGGCAGGGATAAAGAAGAAAACGGGGAGGTATGAGGATATAAAGTACGTATCTTCCGCCTCTGGAATAGCGTATTTATCCGCTCTTGAAGCGCTTAAAGCCTTGTTTGTTCAGGAGAAATTGGTGGAAGATTTACGAAAGATCAAGAATGTTAAAAGGGTGTATTCACTTATAAGTGATCTTACGAGGATAGGGAAGGACAGAGATACGCTTTTGGAGCTGTTTGATGATGTTTATACTATACTCCATGTAT
>WGFI01000119.1 GCA_015492295.1 Caldifarciminota bacterium | reverse complement strand
CCTTAAAAGCTCCTCTGTAATCTGAACAATTTGTTCTTCTAACTCTACGTCACCTAGGTCTAGGATGTACTGGGACTTATTTTCTCTCTCCTCAGGGGAGAGCGCTCTTGCTACAATAGTTCTGTATTTTAATTCAAAGTTATCCATTGTGGTTTTTGTTCGAGTTTTTCTTTAACTATTCTATAAATTCTCCAGTCTGGCCTAACCATTGTTAATATAATACCTAAGAAATCTATCTTTTTCCCAAACTCTCTTTTTATTCTTTCTATATAGCTTTCAAGTAAAGGTAATCCAAAAAATGATAAGAAATCTGTTTTCATTGGGACGACATACATGTCAGAAGCAAGAAGGGATACTTTAGTATACGAAGATATCGTTGGAGGAGAATCAATAATTATTATATTGTATTCATCTCTTAAAGTATCCTCAATATATTGTCGTAGTCTATAGGGACTTTCATCTAAATTTATAGCCATAACTTTTAAATGTGATGGAATCAAATAAAAATTTTCTGATATTATTAATGTCTTCAGTTGAAGTACCATTTATTTGCATTACAGATGGTAAATTGCATTCCTCAGACAAGATACCATATATACTTTTTTAGGATCTCTCAGAATTTTCTCTATTTGGTCATCTTTTAATGTATACTGAGTAGCATTCATTTGCGGATCCATATCTATAAGGATGACTTTTTTGTTGAATTTCCTTGATAATGTGTACCCAATGTTCACTGCAAGCGCTGTTTTTCCCACGCCCCCTTTCATATTAATAAACGATACGACTTTTCCCATATCAATACCTCCTTTCAATTCTACTCAACCCCTTTATACCCACAATACCGCGTACGTACATCCGCAAGCGACCATTGACCCTTATATGTATCTTCATAAAATTAGAACAGGTATTATAAAGACGAAAACTTTCCTTTTTCATACAATTTTAAAACCAGGAGGGCAACCTGTTTAAACAGAGGTGCCGCGGCCGATCCTCCCGTCCTATACTTCTTAGGCTCATCCAGAATCACATATATGATGTACTTTGGGCTGTACGCTGGGAAGAAACCTATGAATGAAGCCATGGTCTTTGTACGACTGTACTTCCCAGTTAAAGGATCTATCTTCTGGGCTGTACCCGTCTTTCCGGCGATGGGCAACCCTTTGATTTTAGCCAATCTTCCTGTTCCACTATCAACGACGGCGACCAACAACCTCTTCAATATTTTGAATGTTTCCGTTCTTGCGACCACCCTCAAAGGATTGGTTATAGGCGTGTCGGTTTTCAGTAGGGTTGGATATATGAACTTTCCATCGTTGGCTATGACCATATACGCCCTCAACATCTGTATGGGATTTACCTGTATTCCCTGACCTATAGCCACATTCGCCAGCTTAACCTTACTCCACTTACTTGGCCTTTCAAGTTTAGGTATATCCTCGTATATGCCTATATCTGCGCCTTCACCGAAGCCGTAGAGTAGGGCTCTCCTGTAAAGACCGTTCGGTTTCAGACTGTCAAGCTTTATAGCGAGTTTTGAGGCACATGCGTTTGAAGACTTAACAACGGCCCAAAACCATGTATCTTTATCACCCAAGGGCACCACATCCCTGATGGATACTCCGTTGATCGTAAATACCCCATCCTTCTCCCCGCATCTATCATATATATTCAGCCCCCTTTCCAAACCTTCCGTATATACGACTATCTTGAATGTTGATCCCGGCTCATAAAGAAACATCTTATCAGAATATACGCTTCCTACGGAAGTCAAAGTCAAGATCTCCCCCGTCCTCGTATTTGCCACTATAACGAGACCCCCCTTAGCTCCCAACTCCTTAACCCTTTTTCTGAGTAGCTTATAAACCTCTCTTTGAAGAACCATATCTATGGATAGGGTTATATCCTTCCCATCCGAGCTCCCGGCGTTGAAAGTGAATATACTCGTGGGCGCAGGATATATCCTTCCGTTCGCATGCTTTATAAACTTGACATTTTTTATACCCGGTGCCAATATGCTATCAAATCCATATTCAACCCCGGACAATCCGTATATACCGTTTGTTCTTCCTATGAGTCTTATACACCCCTCCCCACAGGGAACATACCTACGGTTGTACTGTATGGATTTAAACAAAGCCATAATCTTGATCTTGTCCCATAGAAAAGGTGAAAGTCCCATTCTGTTTTGATGCAACTTGAACCTGTTAAAATTTATCCCGTACCTACTCAGAGTTATTGAATCTTCTTTACTCAAAGTGTCTATAACCTCCAAGGCGAGACCTTCACCCGTGTATGCTATGGGTCTTCCATACCTATCGTAAATGCTTCCCCTTTTCCCAAAAACCTTTACGGTTATGATGTGCTGTTTCTTTGATAATGTGTTATAGGGTTCAGGCTTACTTACAATGAAAATTATCAGACGGATTAAAGATATTCCAAAAACGGTGAGCAAAAATATCCTCGCTAATGCAAGATTCCTTCCAGGCATTCCCTACTTAACACGGTTATATACGCTTTTTTTCCTACGGATATCTCCCCATAGGTCTCATCCCCCAATATCTCGGCTCCCGTCTTGGTATATCTGTATATGGCCGTTTCAAGGGAAAGTCTCTCGTCCTTCAAAGGATGATATATCGCTCCCAGAATACCGTATATCGGTCCAGGGGGCATGCAATCGGATCCGAAGGCGTAATTCGCCCCAAGATTTTCAAGAAAGGAAAACCTGTTTCCCCAAAAGAACATATCTCCTAAGAGTCTGCGGTACATTCCATCCAAGTTTCCCCACCTTCTTACAAAGTTCGGTTGTAAGGAAAGTTTGACCCCCATATCTGCGGCGATTTTGTAGTGTTCTTCTCTCGGAAATTCAAAATGCTCTATGCGATGCTTGTCAGCTCTCTTTGATCTTCTCAAAACCCTTAAAGCCTGCTCTATCGCCAAATCCCCTATGGCATGCCACCACACGCCCAAATTCAACCTTTCGGCGGTTTTCATCATATATTCCAACTCCTCATCCGTCTTTAAAAGTTTTCCCGTTGAACCATCGGAATAGGATTTTGAGAAGGCCGCGGTCTTCGCCCCAACGGAACCATCAAGGAACTCTTTGAGTCCTACTATCCTAAAATTCTCGGATTCATAATCCAATATGTCCTTTATGTTTTCAAGTTGCTTGAAGTACGCTGCAACCCTCCATTTTATCTTCAAGGCGTTCTTTTTATCAAGCTTTACAAGTTTCTTTATGTATCTATGGGAAGCATTTTCACCTACGGATATTATACCCATCCCCATAAGGAGCCTTTCCGCGTTTAATATGGCATTTTCTATTTCCTCATCGGTGGGAGGGAAGTATTTTGAGAGCGATAGGGGGAGATCCTCAACGGCCAAACCCGTATCCTCATTCAGGTTCGGTATATCGCCGAACTTCCCCTTTAAAAACCTTATAGCCGATGAGTTTAATACAGCCTTATGCCCGCAAACTCTCCTCAGCACCAGAGGTTTATCCGTTATTTTATCAAGATCCTCCTTCGTTATACCCCTCTCCCAAGAGCTGTCATCGTATCCCTCCATTATTACGACCTCTCCCAACGAATCCTCAATGTGCTCCCTAATAAAGTCAAGGGCATCATTCAAACTCCTTATTCCATCAAGTCTCGGCCTGTTTAAACTAAGTGAGTAGGATATATAATGGGTATGAGTATCCACGAATGAGGGTATCGCCAATCCGTGTATGTTAGGGCTACCGGCTTCAACCTCAATGTTCCTTATATACCCCTCATCAACATCTATCCTAACATTCCGACGGATCTCTTTCCCGATCAAACATTCACTAAAAATCATGCCTTGCCCTTCTTCTTGATCTCTTCAAGAACCTCAGGATTAACCAAGGCGGAAGTATCCCCCAAAGGCTCTCCAAGATAAGCGGATCTTATCAGTCTTCTCATGACTTTGGCGTTCCTCGTCTTAGGAAGGCCCGAGACGAAAATTATATCTTTTGGAGCTAAGGCCTTACCGAGTTTGTTCGTTATATTCTCCATAATCTCCCTCTTTATATCCTCGGACGGCTCAACTCCCTCTTTAATAACGGCAAATATAACCGCAACCTGCCCCTTTATCTCATCCGGAACCCCAATAGCCGCACTTTCCACAACATTCGGATTTTCATTAACGACACCTTCCAACTCCGAGGGACCTATTCTCTTTCCCGCAACTTTCAATGTATCATCCGCGCGACCGAGAATATACCAGAATCCATCCCTATCAACATATACGAGATCCCCATGGAACCATATACCTTCCCACTTACTCCAATAAGTATTTATATACCTCTCCTCATCCTTCCAGAAACCCCTCGTCATTCCAGGATTTATGTTTTTTATACCTAAGAGAGCCACCTCCTCCCTCACCTCCTTCCCATCCTCATTCAATGAAAGCGCATGCACCCCCGGGACGGGTGTGTTGAAAGAGGTGGGTTTTATGGGTTTTACAACAACGCACCCCAATATACCTCCCGAAATCTCCGTCCCCCCCGAATAGTTTATTATAGGTTTCTTTGACTTTAAAACATTTTCGTATGTCCAAAACCAGGATTTGGGATCCCAAGGCTCTCCCGTTGAACCCACCATTCTGAGGCTTTCCATAGGATAATCTTTAACCTTGGTTTCGCTTCCCATTATTGACCTTATCAATGTCGGGGTAATTCCAAGAATCGTAATATTGTGCCTTTCAACCATCTCCCAAAGTCTATCCGGTGTTGGATATGTGGGAAGACCCTCGTACATAAATACGGTGGCGCCGCTTATGAGTCCCCCTCCTATAAGCCATGGTCCCATCATCCACCCTATATCCGTCATCCATGTTATAGTATCATCCCGCTTTATATCAAAAAGATGGAACATATCCTGCGCCGCTTTAATCATAAATCCTCCATGAACATGAACCGCTCCCTTGGGTTTTCCGGTTGTTCCCGATGTGTATATGATCATGAACCTGTGCTCGGAATCAAAGTGGGGGACTTCAAATTCATCCGAAACCCCTTTCATCAGCTCATCGTAATCCTTCTCAAACCCTTTCAGATCCGAGTTATCCCTACGAACAACTATAACATGTTCCAAGGATGGTATATCTTCGTAGGTTTTTCTCAAAACATCAAGCATATTAACCTTAACTCCCTTCCTGTAAGCCGTATCCGTTGTGATTACGGCCTTGGCATTCGCATCTTTCAATCTCACTATTATGGGGTGCGGCCCGAATCCGGAGAATAGAGGTATAACCACGGCTCCGATCCTTGATATGGCCAAGAGGGATATGGCAACCTCGGGCACAAATGGGAGGTATATACCTACGGCGTCTCCCTCCTTTATTCCCAGATTCAGAAGAACATTGCAAAGTTTATTCACCTTTGAAGTCAGCTCGGCATAGGTGTATCTAACTACATCTCCATTCTCCCCCTCCCATATAAGCGCGACTTTGTCCTTCGGATGCCTATCAAGGGCGTTATAAGTCCAGTTCAATCTGCCACCCACAAACCACTTTGCCCACTGTTTCCCCTCACTCGTATCCACCGTAGCTTCGTAATTTTTAAACCATACGAAACCCGTATCTTCAAAGTATGATTTCCAGAACCAATCGTAATCGTAAAAGGATCTTTCCAAGAACTCCTCGTAATCCTTTATACCGTACTTCACCATCTGCTTGTAGATGTTTGAATTTTCTATCCAACCTTTATCGGGCTTCCAAACTATTTCAAAGTTTTTCATGATATGGAATTCTACGGTTGATGGTTGTATAGGTAGTAGGAATAGGTGAATGAGACTACAACGAGGAGGATGGCGGATGCTATAGTTATAAATATCCAAATCTTAGGGGATAAGATGGCGGATACGAGCATAACGAGACCCACAAGAAACATAAGGATTCCTACCGCTGAATGCGTTTTCTTCCAAACCCTCTCGCTGAGCAATGTCCATGGGGTTCGGATACCCACAAACCAGTTGGGTGGGAGTTTTGGAAGGTAATTACCGAGGATTACAAAGAGGGAGCTAACCATAATCTCCACTATCCCCGTTGGAAGTTTCCCGATGTAAGCGGCCCATACACTTATAACGGCCATAAACGATATAAAGAGAGTCAGAGCATCCCTTATTATCATAACCGTCATCTTTCGTGGCGTGATCTTCTCAGAATAAGGATCTATCTTCATAAGAAATGGTATGCCAAAATAAACGAGTGCGGCTATTAGGGGATTAACGAGGAGTATCCATTTGCTTCCATAAGAATCGGGTCTTCCAGAGGAATCAAAATGTATCGGCACTCTCTCGGGAAGATGCAATATACCGTATAGGCTGACTATGAAGGCCAAACCTATTAAACCCACGAACAAAACCTCCCTTAATCTTTTCATGTTTCACCTCCTTTTTTTCTAAGTTTAAACAAATATTCCAGAACCATATCCAAAACGCTCATATTCAGCGAATACACCACATTTCTGCCTTTCTTAACCGATATAACCAGGCCGCTCCTAAGGAGCTTATCCATATGATAGGATAGAACAGGCTGCGAAAATCCCAGCTTCTCCTGTATCTCCTTTTGAGTCATATCCTTATCCTTCAAAATGTCTAGAATCTTTAACCTATTCGCATCGGACAATGCCGAGAAGATCTCCTTCATCTTCATATCCGGATATTATAAAGAAGAAACATTTATATATTTATATGTTTCTATGAAAATGGTTTCGGCTATGACAAACTTACCTCAAAAAAATTTCCCAAAATTTTTTTTACCCCCTTATAATATCAACTTTGGTTAAGCCCCGCTAGCTCAGCCCGGTAGAGCAGCGGATTCTTAATCCGCGGGTCGGGGGTTCAAATCCCTCGCGGGGCATTTATGATACTACTAACATCTTACCTATCAAACACGGGCCTTGGGGGATACTTTGATATGTTTGACTGGAAAGCATCCTCCGAAAAGTTGGTATCGGGAGGGTACCTTAACTATCTGCAGACGACGATATATCCGAAGCAGATATGGAGCAGTCCGTATGGTATAGAGGAGTTCTTGTTCGGATGGGGATCCATAAACGCTGTACCTGTACGCAGATTGGAGGTTTTCGCCACGCTCAAAGGAATGAACTGGCTCCCCGATACGGCGCTCTCACCTCAACGCAGATGGTTCGGTGGCGTGAGGGACTTTGATTTCGGAATAAAGTGGCAGTTTCTTGACAAGAGGAATTGGGGTATGTCGGGTATAGTGAATGCAACCATAGCTACCGGTGAAAAGCAGGCGACTGAGATATGCGTACCGCCCGATTGTAGCGGTCTCAGAGATTCAATAAAGATCAGAGAAGGTTTGCATGGCGCGAGGGTGGGTCTCGCCGCGGGTTACGATTTCGTTAGGGAACTCTGGTCTTTGAGGTTGCTCCTCAACGCTGCCTTGGGATTCGGATATAATGTTGATGCGGGATCATTCGGCTTAACGGAAACCCCTCTCTTCGTTGGCGTAGGTATATTTACATCTTATTATGATCTTGAATCCGGATTTGAAATAAAGTATTATGGACCTATGGGATTTGATCAGGATTTTGTCTTTGTAACACCCATGGCTAGGTATAAATTCTTCAACGGTGGTCTCGTACTTTCCGCTGGAACGAATTTAACATGGAACTACTATACTAACAGATACTATTTATCTCCGAAGGAGCCTCAGAAGTGGGAGTGGAACTGGGAGCTTTTCGTCGGAGCGCATGTGTCCCCCGCGCGCATAGCCGAAAGGATATATCAACCCATAGGCGGCGCCGGGGGTGGAGGACCAGTTGGAGTGGTAATGCCCGCTGAGGAGGAGGCAAAGACCGCTACCTTGATAGTGATGGTCGTGGATTCCCTTTCCGGCAAGCCCATACCGGGAGCGGATATAAAGATCATAGGAAAGGTGAGCAAGGAGGTTAAGACCAACGAGGCGGGTACATATCAGGATGATTCATTGCCCAGATCAAATTACCTCCTAACGATCTCTAAAACCGATGAAGGATATCAACCCATTGATGTGGGAGTATCATTGCAGACGGATGCGGTTGTGAAGGTAAAACTTTACAAGAAGCTTTCAAGGAAACCCAAACTCGTGGCGACCGTATATTTTGATACGGATAAAACGATCATAAAATCCAAATATCGCAGCGAACTTGATAAGGTTGGCCAGATGCTCGTTGAAGAACCTTATGCAAAAGTCGTTATAAGGGGACATGCCGACCGTAGAGGTGGAGCATTCTACAATGAGCTTCTATCAAAGAAGAGAGCATTGGCCGTTAAAGAGTACCTTATGAGACAGTTTGATCTTGATGAGAGTAGGTTCATAGTGGAAAACTATACCATATTTGAACCCACAGGAAAAGGACTCGCGAAGGATAGGAGGGTGGAGGTTTATATACTTATGCCAGAAGGAAAGAAGGAAGGGGAGAAAACGGAAGGGAAAACAAAGTAAGTGATAGGCATAGTTGTAAGTAGATTTAACGGTTTTATAACGGAAAGGTTGTACAGGGGTTGTGTGGAGGAGTTGGAGAAGAGGGGATTGAGGTACGAAACATTGTGGGTTCCAGGTTCGGGGGAAATACCCTACGGTATAGCTAAGCTTTACAGTGAGGGTGAATATTCGGGTTTCATAGCGATAGGTTGTATAATAAAGGGGGAGACCAAGCATTGGGAGTTCTTAGCGAATGCTGTTATCGGAAGCATCATCAGGTTCTCCGTAGAGAAGGTGATACCAATAACTTTCGCCATACTTACGGTTGATGATGTTGAGCAGGCTATAAATAGGGCGGGAGGAAAGTTCGGTAATAAGGGGAGGGATGCGGCAAAAGCGCTGATGGATCTACTCGGAATGTGATACTCCTTTTGGGTTATACGCTTCTTACGATTAAGGATTTTGAGGCAACATTTGAGTTGGGAGAGAACATAGGAAGAACCGAATATGTTAAGGGATTCATACTACTTGATGAAGATGGATATTTTGCGAGAAAAGAAACGAAGTTCCTAATAGGAACATCTTCAATAAAGAATGAATACATAAGGGAGAGGCTGAAACCGTACATTGAGGCTGCCATATACAGGGTTGATGGAATACCTTACCCTTTCAAAGAAGGGAATTATAATATCAAGGTTTATGGGGATTTAAGGATAAGGGGTAAGATATACGAAACTTTGTGGGAGGGTGAAGCCGAGGTGGTAGATGAACTGATAGAAATCCGTATATCTACGAGTTTCAAGTTAAACGGAGATGAACTTAATGTTAGAATAAACTGCGTTTTGAAAGAGGAAGATTAAAGATCGGGGGTTTTCTGATGCGGTTTTATGTAAAACTTTATCGTACTTATGGTATCCGGCACAAAGGTTTCACTTTTATGGAACTTTGAAATCGCCCATATCGTAAAGATTAGGGCGAAGATTTTGTAGAGAAAGAGACAAAGTAAAATCACCATAACGAACTCCCAGATACCCACTTTTTTTATAGGCGAAACCGCTATTAAGGGAACCCACCTACTACCCATTAAAACGGTGAATATACACATGGCGGATAGCATGAACTTAGGATGCCAATGGGCGTTTAAAGTGTATGCGAAGTATAAGGCTATTATGAAATAGAGGAAACCGATGTTTAACAACATTGAAAAGAACTTCTTCCAGAAGAACAACCAGAATAGAAGGAGTGTGATAGCCATGAACATAGCCGCGAATTTCAGAAGTGTGTATTTTCCGAATAAGAAAGCGTAAATGTTTAGGGATAGACTCATTGCACTCAACGGAATCGTCAAATAAACGGCTTTACCGACATCATCAACCCTCTTTGAAAATCTTGGGAGCATCCAGGCCATGCAACCCAAGAACATATTCAGTTCAAAACCGAGAAAGAGCGAATGAATTAACGCTTTCCACTTGAACAGGACAACACTTAACAAACCGGAAACTAAGCCTATAAGCATGAACATATAAGACACCCTATCGTAATTCTTCCTCGGTATCTTCATGCGGTATAGAATCATAGGTAAAAGTTGAAAGAACAGAAACAGCAGGAATCCTAACTTGAAGATTAAGAAGTTTCTTATGGATAATCCTAGCAACATTAGGATAAAGCTCACATCGGCGGCTATTCTGTATATACCCCCCCGATTTCTCGGAAATGTTAAAGTGGCATGCTGAACCGCTATTATATAAAACATGCAGAAACCCATAAGGAGATATAGGTAGGTATCATGGAAGGAGTCGGAGAAAAACGAAAAAATCAGAAAAAAGAGGGATCCAAATAAAAACAACCTTGACCACCACATGGTTGTGTAATAAGGAAGCATCACCTTAGTTTCATCCTCCTTACATTCATAAGGTGCTCCCTATATGTCCTTGCGAATCTGTGCCTTACACCGTCCTCAGAGGCGAAATATAGGTAATCGGTTTTGGCTGGATTTAAAACTGCCTCTATGGAGGATGCGCTCGGAGAGCATATAGGTGTGGGGGGTAAGCCAGGGTGAATGTATGTATTGTATGGGGAGTTGATTCTGGTTAAACTCAACGGGAGAATCTTCGGAGGGTTTTTTAATATATACTTTATAGTTGGATCCGCCGCGAGGGGCATGTTCCTTTTCAGTCTGTTTAGGAACACAGATGCTATTATAGGTTTTTCCTCCTCAATCACGGCCTCTTTCTCAACTATTGAGGCCAGTATGAGAACCTCATAAGGCTCTAAACCCACATTCTTCGCTCTATCTTCAACCCTGAGAGAATCCCAAACTCTTTTAAACAATTCTAAGGGTTTGCTGAATATCTCCTCCTCCTTGGAACCGTAATCTATATAGTAGGTGTTGGGATATAGGAAGCCTTCAAGGGAGCTTTTACCTTTCAGAAATGGGAAATCCTTTGACAGGTACTCTATGAAGAGGGTATCCTTGGATAAACTTATGAATCTTACCTTATCCAGTTCAAGGGAATCCAACTTATCCGCTATATCCTTTATGGATTCACCCTCCTTTATTGTGAGTTTAAAGAAAGATTTTTCTGGACCTTTTTTAATAACGGTAAGTGCATGAAACTCACCTCCCCCGATTTTAAAAACGTACCTGCCAGGTTTTATATATCTGTCCATTCCCGAAAATCTCAATAGAACCTTCAATATAAACGGCTTGGATATTACACCTTCCTCCTTCAGCCTTTCCACAAATTCAGAGACACTCTCCCCCCTCTTAAATACTACACTGACTTCATACTTGGGTGATGAGCAGCAAAGGAAAAGTGGAAGTATCACTGAGATCCTTCTCATATTATGAGCATAGCATCACCGTAGGAATAGAACATATAATCGTTCTTTAAAGCCTCCTCGTAGCAGATGCGGAGCTTATCCCATCCGAGAAATGCCGCAACCAGCTGTATCGGGGTGCCATCCGGGAGATGGAAGTTGGTCAGAAGGGCATCGGTCATCCTAAATTTAAAAGGTGGCTTTATGTATAAATCCGTATAACCCGAAAGTTTTCCGGTAATGGCATAGCTTTCAATGGCTCTAACTGTGGTCGTTCCCACACACAGTATTTTCCCACCCCTTCCTTTATGATACTCAATGGAGTTTATAACATCCTCAGGTATATGGTAATATTCACTTTCCATTCTGTGTTTTTCCGGATCCTTTACGGGTTTAAATGTACCGGGTCCCACATGTAGGGTTATGTAATATATGCCCACACCCCTCTTCTTCATCTCTTGAAGTATTTCCTCCGTGAAGTGCAAACCCGCGGTCGGAGCCGCTATTGAGCCTTCCTTCTTAGCATAAACCGTCTGATAATATATCTCATCTTCCTTCGTAGGTTCCCGCTGTATGTAAGGGGGCAAAGGCATCTTACCCTCATCTTCAAGGATTCGGTGTATATCCTCGTTTATCTTTAAATACACATATCCATCCCCATCCCTACCTAAAACTTCAAATACTCTTCCCTTCTTCGTCTTTAAAATCCATCCTTTTTTAACCCTGCCTTTAAGCATACCCTTAACGACATTATCCTTATGAGATATATACAGCAAATCAACGCTCTTACCTGATGATTTTATGAGGGTAAGTCTCGCCTTTATCACCTTCGTATCGTTTAGGAGGATTAAATACTTCCCATCCAATATATTGACAATATCGTAAAACATCCTATGCTCAATGCTGAAAGGTTCCCTACGAACCACCATCAGTTTGGATTTACCTTTTCCTCTGGGATACTTAGGTATTCTGTCCTTGGGTATTGTAATTTCCAGAAATTTCATCGTAGAATTTTATAACCTCGTAGCTTTCAGGTATATCCGTTATATTCATATAACGATCAGAAACCCTTATGAGTTCAAGAGCAACTGAACCTTTACGGGTACCTATGACCCATATCCTTTTACCCATTTTACTAAGTAAATCTATCAAAGGAACGAAATCCCCATCACCCGTTATAAGTACAACCTCATCAAGGTTGGGTGCGGTTTGCAGGATCTCAACCGCCATTTCAAGATCCATGTTAGCCTTTATTGAACCGTCGGGAAGCTTTCTAACAGGCCTACTTATCACCCTCCAACCTTGAAATGAAAGGGCATTTATCAGATTTTCATAGTTTTCCTTCTTAGGTATAAAGGCCACAGCCTTCCACAGGACCTTACCTTCCCCCTTGCATTGCTCCTGAATATATCTCAGCAAATTATCAAACTGAACCTTTGACTTTACCAAAGCGAATGTAGAAACCACATTCTCTACATCACAAAACGCACCCACTTTGATCATGGCACTTTATGGACCCGATGGATTCACATTCTCGTCGTTCTGGATATTCACCATGCTCTCCCTTACAAACGCATCCTCGTAGCCGAGTTTATGTATTATATCAAGATACTCTTCCGCCTCTTCCTTCGTCCTGAAATCACCGACCAATACCTTATACCATGGATTCTCAACTATTATGTATATTGGTAGGTTTATTTTTCTCTCCAAGATCGTCGCCGTTCTTTCCGCATTACTCCTGTATATAAACGCGCCAACCTGAATCCTCCAACCTTGCGCGTTTCCAATAGGCCTGTCGGGATCTATGAATACCCACCCACCTACCTGCGCTAAAAGTATGCTACTTAATACCATATTTCTCCTTAAACCTCCTTACTCTTCCTCCTGTATCAACCACCTGCTTTAACTGACCCGTATAAAACGGATGACACGCTGAACAGATTTCCACATGCATCTCCTTACGAGTTGAACCGGTTTTTATCACATTGCCGCAGGCGCACCTTATTACGGCATCATCGTAATATGTGGGATGTATCCCTTTTTTCATGCTAAGACCTCCTTTTTTGAACATTGGCTGCATATACCATAAATGTATATATCCGTCCTTTCCACTTTGAAACCGATAAGTTTAAGGGGGAACATTATTTCTATGTCAAAAATGCGACCACAATGCCTGCATTTGAAGTGGGCATGGTTATCCAGATTTAGATCGTACCTAGCCTTCGTTTCACCCTCCATGTGAAGCTCAACTATCTCACCCTTTTCAACCATGTCCTTCAATGTCCTATAAACCGTGGAAAGGCTGATGTCATGGATATGTTCCTTGGCCATGTTGTAAATTTCAAGAGCCGTTGGATGGCTCCTTTTTTCCCTTAAAATTTGCAGGATTATTTCTCTTTGTTTTGTTATTCTCATAGCATAGTATTATAAGGCCGAATGGTGCATGAGATATACCTTGCCTTTTAAGCATACACCAAACCCTTCAATTCCTAACTTGTTCATCAGGATATTATATGGTTGAAAAATTTTTTGGTGGGGATATTAGTTGAGTTTTGAGCTTCTTCTTCTTTGCGGAAGGTAGAAACACATTGTTCAGTATTATTCTGTATCCCGGTGAATGTTTGTGTTTGCTTAGATCGGTAGGTGGCTCACCTACGAAATGCTGGTAATCCTCCGGATCATGACCGAAGTAGAAGCTGAAAAAACCTTTACCGTACTGCGAGAATATGTATTTTGCTACTCCCAGTCTCGTATTCTCCGCCAAAACTGTTATGTTCTTCTTCAACTTATCCTTATATACACCCGAATCCTGACCGAGAAACTCCTTTATGGCGCGCGTGTGATTCTGTGTAAGCATAGTCGGAATCTCATCTATCTTTGCTGAAAATTCGTAAAGATAAAAGTAGCTGTTAGGTCCTAATGCGGCTATATCCTTCGTCGCATCAGCATCCGAATGCTCATATATATATGGATTGGTTATGACCTTAGCGTTTTTAAGGAATAGGGTTTTTGAGAAATCAAGCTTCTCCTGATAATCCGGGTCAACGGGAGTTCCATCGAAAGGAACATCAAGTATATCAACACCTTCCGATGCCAACGCTAAATCCAGAGTTATAGGAGCCGAGCACATGGCGAACAGATAACCGCCGTTTGAAACGAATTCAATTATCTTCTTAACAACGACGAGTTTTTCCTCCTTTACGCTTTTAAAGCCGAATTTCTTCGCCACCTTTTTTGATGTTTCAACCATATTTATGTACCATGGAGCGCTGGAATATCCAGCCCAGAACTTTCCAAACATGCCTGTGAAATCCTCATGATGAAGATGAACCCAATCGTACTTTTTGAGTTTCCCTTGAAGTATATCCTCATCCCATATTACATCATAGGGTATCTCGGCGTAATCAAGAGCCATTCTAACCGCATCATCCCAAGGTTCGGCGTACTTTGGAGCATAAACCGCGAGCTTCGGCAAACTCAAAAGCTTAACCTTTGACATGTTGCTTCTCTCTATTATACCTTCTATTTCCAGCTTGTCGCTTTCCCCTATGCTTTCGTAATAAACTCCTCTGCTCGCGAGTCTCTCTTTTATCTCAGGAGAATTTGAGTATATCAGAAAGCTCCCTCCACGAAAGTTGAGAAGCCACTCAACCTCAACCCCCTTTGAGATCACCCAATAAACGACACCATATGCTTTAAGGTGATCCGTCTGCGCCTCATCCATAGGCACCAAGATGTATGCAAGTATGAATAACATGAACGGTAATCTTAAGGGAGTTTATCTTACGATCACCCTCAAAGTCTTACCTCCTTTAACATCATAGACGAAATACACGCCCTTTCCGAGTTTTGATAGGTTATGGGTTCCAGAATTCAAAACCCCTATCCTCTTACCATCGGCGGAGTATATATGAACCACCAAACCATCGGGTACATATATGCTGGTTCCTTTGATTAGTATCTTACCCTCCTTCACATTCTCCCAAACAGCTATGGGATCATCATAACCTGCTGTGCAGTCATAAACCCACAGATTAACCAGCTGCGAATCAACGAGTATGGCATCCCTGTAATAGTCTATGTGGAATGTGTGGAGGCCGGAAGGTGCGGATGCGGGCACATTGAAAGTTATGGTGAAGTTAAATGTATCCTCTGGTGGTGTGAGGGTTATACCTGCGTAATAAGGCGGTGTGAATGTAACCCATGAAACATAAGCGGCCTCCCTAACGACCGGCCTCAATGTGTCTATGGTCAATGCCGTGGATCCCACTAGCGAATCTATCTGCCTCGCTATCGCCGTACCCCTTACAACCGCTATGCCATTAGCAAGCGTATCCGTCATCCAATACTGCCACCAAGTTAGATAGGTGGTTGAGGATGCGCTCACCAGGATTATGGGCTTTATACCATTCGTCCTTAAATTCCTGAGGAGGGGATACCAGTAGATGTCATCGGATGTTCCAGCGAGGGCATCCCTGCCGGGATCCGTGCCCGTGTATGCCGAATATGGCCTTGTTGGATCGTATATATCGCATCCATGAGGTATGTTGTCAAGCCAGTAGAGTACGAATCTCGCGCAGGTGGTTCTCCAACCTATGGATGCATCGTTCAACATCTCCCAGAGGAGTCGGGCGTAGGATTCAGGTGCGTCGCTTCCGCAGAGCAAAGGCAAGGAACTTATTGCGGCTCTCACCAGAGCGGTGTCATAGGTCAAAGGTTGATTCAACGAATAAGGATAATCTCCACAACCCCCACTGCCATAACTACCGCTATAAGAACAGTAGGAATAAGAGTTGGGATAGTCAGCCTGGGATGCGACTCCAAATCTCACATCGGATATGGATGAAGCAAGTGAATCCATTATGGCGCTTGCGTTGGCCTGAGCGTAAGACAGCTCTCCGGACATTGATCCCGTTAAATCAAAAGCGAACATTATATCCGCGCATGCATAGTTTGAAGGGATGCCCAACATGGCACTATGAACGGCTGTGCCTGGGCATGTGTCCCCTTTATATATGGTATCATTTATAACCGGCGATATTACCCAACTTATTGCCCAAATCATGATGTCGGAATTATAAGGGGGATACAGGTAATCGTGGGGAGGAGATTTTACTAACTAATTTAGTATTTCTGAGATATAGGTTTTGATACTTGTAAATCGGTATTCTATCGGCACGTTGGTTTCAACCTTCAACGAATGTTTAAAAGCCTCATAAACTTCAAAACCGTAATCCCTAAGTATTTTCCAGGAACTTATCCTTCTAATGGGGAGACCCGTTATTTCCGATAGCATCTCGGCGAACTCGTACTGTTTGTAGGATTCGTAGGCGAGATTATAAACTCCACATTTACCGTATAAGGCGAGTTTCAACGACAGCTCGGCGCAATCTTTCAGGGTTATGAAGCTCATAATATTATCACCTCTACCGTACAGGGGAACGAAACCTCCATTGAAACATTTCATATAAAACTCCTCAAACCAAGAACCTCTGCCGATAACCCAAGCGGGTCTCATTATCATAAGGTTCGGATACCTATTCAGGGGTTTCTCTTGGAGGTAATACCATCTTTGAAAACTGACGGGTTTTACCTCGCCGATCTTTGAACCATAAACTAACGAACCCGAGAAATAAACGAGTAAAGGTCTATTGCCGATGGAATTCAGGATATTTACCAATTGTGAGTTTAAACGGTTTCCGTATATGGACTTGATTATTCGGATTATGGTACTGTTTCCTGAAAGTCTCGCTAAGTGAAATATTATCCTGCTTTTTCTTAGATATTCAACGCCGATATTTGACAGCGAGGCGTTTATAGTATCAACATCGTAGGGTACTTCGCTCTTATGTTTAACGGCCAGAACCTTATATTTGCTCTCCGAAAGGATCCTTAAAATCTCCCTGCCTATGAATCCCGAGCCTCCGACGATGAGGAAATCGTACATAATGCGATCTCTATATCCTTCTTTATCCTCTCCTTCAATTCTTCAACGCTTCTAAACCTCATAACATCTCTTATTCTCCTGAGGAATTCCAGCTTTATCTCACCTTCCACCTCGCCTGAAAAGTCGGGAATATGTATCTCCATTGACTTACCAAGATTGAGTGTGGGCCTGTCCCCTATATGCATAACCCCATATCTTCCGAGATCCGGTAAATAGACCAGATAGACTCCATCCATCGGTATAAGCTTCTCCTCGGGGACTTTTATGTTGATCGTGGGAAATCCCAAGGATCTCCCTATACCCGAACCTTTTATCTTTCTCCCGATTAAAGAGTACCTTCTTCCCAATAATGGGATGACACCTTCAACATCCCCTTCCAAAAGCATCTTTCTTATAACGCTTGAACTGACAACTTTGCCATTGATTCTTATAGGTGGAAATATCACGACTTCCAAGGGGAACTTTTCCAAGTTTTTTATTAACCATGATGGATTTCCTTCCCTACCTTTCCCGAAACCGTTGTTCCAGCCCATTATGATCCTCCTAAGTTTGAACCGATTTATGAGGATATTCACAAATTCATCGGCGCTCAATTCCATATCCTTTCTTTCAAGGAGTAAAATGTAATCAACCTTCAAAGATTTCAAATATTCCAACCTCTCCTGATGGGAGAAAAGAAGATTCCTATCCAGCTTCGGATGCTCCTTGAATGTTATAATGAGGGACTTTACCCCTTTGTTCTTAGCATAACAGATCACATCTTCAAGGATCTTAGAATGGCCTATATGGAATCCGTCAAATGTTCCTATACAACCGCAGCTCTCATCCTCAATACTATCCGATATTCTCAAAAGTCTCATAGTATGCTTCTCTGAGTTCATCAACTCCGAATTCAACGCTTTTATCTTCGTAGTAGTTTATGAACAGCTCCCTGCTATCAATGGTCAGTCCTATGTTTTCAAACAGAACACCATGTTTCGCCAATATGGATTCAACTTCATGATGGTGATCCGTTGTAAGCACAACTCTTGGAGCTAACTCAGAAAACAGTTCTCCGAAACCATCAACCTTAACCGCTATACCTACCTTTCCATTTATGACCATCTCGCTTAAAGCGGCAAACAACCCACCTTCGGATATGTCATGCATATTAACCGCGAATCCGTATCTTATAATCTCTTTTAAGGCTTCCATAAGGGATTTCACATAATCAATGTCCCTATAAAATCTACGGGGTAATGAGGTGTATTTCAATATCAGTTTTGTGGGGGCATTGAGGTTCAGCCTATCAACCATTTCAAGTAAAAATTCGCTTCCACCGAGATCAAACACCGTCTGAGGAAATCCTACAACATAAACCCTCAATTTCGCTCTTTCAACGCCGATTCTCACAATGTTGTTAATATCTTTCAATACACCTACCGCTCCTATTATGACCGTTGGTAAGACCTTAAATCTTTCACTTTCGTTGTACAAACTCACATTTCCGGATACAACGGGTATTCCCATACGCTTGGAGAAGTCCGATAATGCCCTTATGGATTCTTGAAGTTTCCAATATTCCGTTGGATCTGAGGGGGATGGAAAGTTTATACCATCGGTAAAACCTATAACTTCACCTCCGGAGCATATTATGTTCAGACAGGCCTCGGTTGCCACCCTTTGAGTGCCCCAATAGGGATCAATGGCTATGAATTTGGCGCTCCCATCAACCGTTAGAGCCAAAGCCCACTTCTTCCCCTTTATTCTCATTATGGCGGCATCACCTTCACCCGGAGGTATAACCGTATCCGTCCCTACCATATGATCGTACTGCCTGTAAATCCATTTCTTAGAGGATACATTCGGCCTTCTCAGTATGCCCAAACATATATCCTTAACATCCTTGTAAGATAACACGCTTTCGGCATAATATCCATCAAGTTTGGATATTTTACTCAAAAGGAATTCATAATCCGCCAAGGAGGACATTTTAATTTGGGCTTCATCATCAACTTTTCCGAGCATTATGTCCCTTTTCATAAGGAATGTCTCGTACTTGAGCTCCCTATCCATGTTGCTGAGACCGAAGGAAGATGAAGTGTATTCCATGCTCAAAGCGAATATGTCAAGGTAAGCGAGAAATTTCCTTTGATTGTGCCTTCCCTTAACCTTTTTATAGCTTTCCTTTAAACCTTTAAATATACTCAAAAACTCCCATATATCCTTACCCTCCGGATAGGATATCCATTCGGGTTTGGGTATGCTTTTAAATATGTAGGGCAAGGGTATCTCTGCCAAGATCTCATCCTTATACAAAATTCTAAAAACCTTCTTGGATATGACCTTTCCTATGACCGCGGCGGTTAATCCCCACTTCTTGAATATGCTTATGATCTCTTCCTCTTTCCCTTTCTCTACGCACAGAACCATTCTCTCCTGCGATTCGGAGAGTACAACCTCGTAGGGTGTTAAAGGTTCCCTCGTAGGAACCTTATCCGTGTAAAGCTCAACGCCGACACCACCCCTATAAGCCATTTCGGGTAAAGCGGTTGATAATCCCCCCGCTCCCAAATCCTGCATCCCTACGATATAAGGCGAATCTATCGCTTCAAGCGTGGCTTCTATGAGTAATTTTTCCATAAACGGATCCCCTATCTGAACCGCCGGCCTCTTTTCAGAGATCTCACCTTCAAGATTCTGGGAGGCGAACGATGCACCCATTATACCATCCCTTCCAGTAGGAGCACCGACCAATATGACGGAATTTCCTTCACCTTTGAGGATACCTTCCTTCAAATTCTTTATATTACCCACACCAACGCACATAACATTCACCAACGGATTGTCCTCATAACTTTCATCAACGAAAACCTCACCCCCAACTACGGGAATACCAACTGAATTCCCATACGAAGATATACCATCAACGACACCTTTTAAAAGGTTTAAAGATTTCTTTGATCTTCTGAAATCCCCGAATCTCAAACTATCAAGCAGGGCTATCGGCCTAACGCCCATACTTAAAACATCCCTTATGATACCACCCACACCCGTAGCGGCACCGTTCTTAGGCTCAACGGCGGATGGGTGATTATGACTTTCTATCTTGAATGCCACGATCGTGTCCTCATCAAGTTTTAATACCCCCGCTCCTCCTCCGGGACCCACAACCGTCCTTTCAGATTCCGAGGGTAATAATCTTAGGAATCTCTTAGTTGATTTATAACTGCAATGTTCGGACCAGTTCAACGAGAATACACCGAGTTCAAGATTTGTAGGTTCCCTTCCTAAAAGCTCCTCTATAACTTCGTACTCCTGGGTACTCAAACCCATCATCAAGGCCCTTTCAAGTGCTCTTATGTTCATTAGGCATCTATTCTAAGGTGGAACAACCTTAGAATTTCCAGCTTATGGATGCCTTTCTTGAAGAGTTGAGATGGAGGGGAGTTTTATACGATTTTACTGAGGGTTTGGATGAGATCATAAGGAAGGAGAAATTGAGTGGATACATAGGTTTTGACCCAACCGCTCCGAGCTTGCATGTGGGATCACTCTTGCCTTTAATAACCCTATCAAGATTCCAGAAGTACGGACATACCCCGATAGCCGTCTTAGGTGGGGGTACGGGTTTGATAGGGGACCCGAGCGGCAAGACAAAGGAGAGACCCCTGCTTTCCAAAGAGGAGATAGAGAGGAACATAGAAGGAATAAGTTCCCAGATAGAGAAATTTCTGGACTTCAAATCAAAGAGCAACCCTGCCAAGATGTTAAACAATTACGATTGGCTTAAGGACTTAAACCTCATAGAATTCCTCAGGGATATAGGAAAACATATAACGGTGAATTATATGCTGCAAAAGGAGTCGGTCAGAATACGTATAGAGAGGGATGAGGGTATATCCTACACGGAATTCACCTATATGTTGCTTCAAGGGTACGATTTTTTAACGCTTTTTGAGAGGGAAAACTGCAAACTTCAAATGGGGGGAAGTGATCAGTGGGGCAATATAACCGTAGGCATAGAACTGATAAGAAAGATAAAGGGTGAGAGGGCTTATGGTTTGGTGTTCCCTTTAATAACGACCGCCTCAGGAGTTAAGTTTGGAAAGACCGAAAGTGGCACGGTATGGCTAGATCCGAATTTAACATCACCTTTCAAATTCTATCAGTTTTGGATAAACACGGACGATAGGGATGTAATAAAATATCTCAAATATTTCACTTTCCTTAGCAAAGAGGAGATAAGGGAATTGGAGGTGTATCTGAAAGAAAAACCTGAACTCAGGGAACCTCAAAGGAAGCTCGCCAAGATACTTACCGAGATGGTTCATGGGAAGGATGGTCTGGAAAGGGCGGAAAGAGCCACTAAGATACTCTTCGGTGGGGAGATACGGGATGTCAGTTTGGATGAAATACTTGATATATTCTCGGATGTGCCTTCCAAGGAGGTTCCCAAAGAGAAGTTTTCAGGTGAGGGTATTCCCTTGATTGAACTTTTGGTTGAATCTGGTTTGGTTAGATCAAAGAGCGAAGGTAGGAAGCTGGTTATGGGTGGAGGTGCATACCTAAACAACCGTAGGATAACCGATATATCAAAGAAGGTGAGTATTGAGGATACGCTTTACGGTAAAGTGGTGGTTTTGAGAAAAGGTAAAAAGCAGTACTCATTGATAAAGATAGTATGAAAAGGGAATTTAATACAGTTGAGGAGGCATTGGAAGAGCTTAAAAAGGGTAAGATGATCATAGTTATTGATGATCCTGAAAGGGAGAATGAGGGGGATTTTGTCGTGGCATCCGAAAAAGTCACGCCTGAAATCATAAATATCATGGCAAAGAGAGGTGGAGGGTTGGTGTGCGTAACTATGACGGAGAATAGGTTTAACGAACTAAAATTGCAGATGCCCATTGAAAACACCTCACATTATGGAACACCCTTTGGTGTGCCGATAGATGCGAAAGAAACCTCAACCGGTACATCCGCTTATGATAGGGCTCTCACTGCCAGATGGGTGGCGGATCCAAATAAGGGATATGAGGATTTTGTAAGACCCGGTCATTTATATACATTGAAAGCCGTCAATGGGGGTGTTCTTAAAAGGGCGGGACATACGGAGGCGAGCGTTGATCTGTGCAAGCTCGCAGGTTTATATCCATCGGCGGTTATATGTGAAATTCTTGACGATGACGGAAAGATGGCGAGACTCCCTAAGCTGATGGAAATAGCGAAGGAATTGAACTTGAAGATCATTTCAATAGCACAGATAATAGAGTACAGGCTTAAAAAGGAAAACCTGGTTAAGAAGATTTGGGAAGGTGATATGAATACACCTTTTGGCAGTTTCCATACATATCTCTTCAAGGAGGAGCTCAGCGATGAGATACATATGGCTTTAATTAAAGGAAGCGTAGATGATAGGGTCTTAGTAAGGGTGCAAACGCATTGCGTGGCCGGAAATGTTTTTAGGGCTGGGGTATGCGAATGCGGTAGAAGTCTGGAAGAAAGTTTGAAGATAATATCAAAGGAAGGGGGTGTGTTTGTATATATAAGAAAGACTCAACCAACCGAGTATCCATTTTTACATCTTATGGGTAAGGAGCATGAAGAGACGACTCTAAGAGAGTACGGAATAGGCATGCAGATCCTAAGATCCTTAGGTGTAAAGAAAGCGATACTACTGGTTAGAAAGCCTAAGATATTACCTGGAATAGAGGGGTTTGGTATAGAGATAGTGGAGCAGAGGATATTCTAATTACTATCTACTCAGAAGTTGCACTAATGCCATCAAAAAACCGATCATCGCAACGAACTGACCTATCCAGAAAACAAACATCCACCTGATTATATCGGCCTTGGCTCTACCTATCTCAGAATGCATCTCCGAGCGGAGTTGTCCCATCTTCTCATTTATCTCGGATCTTAACTTGCCTATCTCGTTATAAAGCTTCCCTATTTCGCTATACATCCTTTCAAGTATCTCGTTTTTCACGGTTTCTATCTTGTTATCCAGCCTTTTCGTTTCTTGATGCATTTTATCAAGTATATCCGTCTTCACAGTTTCTATCTTGTTGTCCAATGCGTTCATTCTGCTGTTCAATTTGTTTATTTCACCGTACATTCTATCCAGTATCTCGTTTTTTACGGTTTCTATCTTGTTGTCTAACTTGTTTATTTCGCTGTACATCTTTTCAAGTATCTCGTTTTTGGTATTCTCTATTTTGTTGTCCAATCGTGCTATCTCCCTGTATATCTCCGTTTTAAGGTCGTCAAACTTCTGATATATCTCTGCTTTGAAGTCGTCAAACTTTTGATAAATCTCGGCTTTGAAAT
>WGFI01000118.1 GCA_015492295.1 Caldifarciminota bacterium | reverse complement strand
TCACTTTGTATTCACCTTTCGGAACTGGTATGCTTTCGCTTATGGGCAATGTGTCAAAGTTTTTTATTTCCCACTCTTTATATTGATACTTTACACCTCCAAAAGCCCTGAATATACTATCCGCCTGCCTACTCTCATCAAGTTGAGAAAGAAAATACATAAGCATCAGCATAAAGATACATTATAAGGCTGAAACACCTTCGTTGGGATGGTTTATAAACTGTGCATCTGAAAGTATTATCCAAATCATACCTCACTTTAAGTAAATCGGCCCTACCTCAAAGGTGGCGCAAGAATCTGTGGAACCAATGGCAGGCCACATTGAAAATTCTAGACCATAAATGGGTTGAAAGCCTGCCCTAGGAGCCACAATGCTCGGTATATAAACAGCCTTCCTATTCCATTCGTTCCGTTTCCTTAATATAAACTTGACCGTATCCCATCCCTCATACACCTCCTTCTCCCCTCTCTCATTAAACATCCTTATGTCCGCTATCATAACAAGACTGCAATACTTCTCCTTGCTCCTAACATAAACTATCAAACTATCTACCTTAGGTATGGGATAGTAGTAAATACGATAAAGTCCTGCTGGAACGGTTTTATAACCTAAGGAATCGTATTTCCTTATCCTATCAATATCTGTTGTTTCCACCGCAATCCTACCAGCTCCAAGCGTAGCACCACCATAAGACCTCTTTGCATAGTAGGCAAAGTAAAACTTTTGATATGCCTTTACCATTATCTTTACATCCTTTTCATAAGGAATACTATCATCTGGAAGTTCCAACGGTGCTCTCCTTAAAGGTATCCCCGCCCACCAATAACCATCAATTACAACAGGATCATTTATGAGCATCAAAAAAAGCATAAGATGGATATTATAAGGTGTAAAGACTTTTCAGAGGGCATACCTGACAAAACCCTCTATCTAACTATAACTTTAAAGACCATACCCCAGTATTGCGTTAGTGGAAATTAATATAGAGATAGAGTAAGAAGACCTGAATTTAGCGTTAAAGGTGGGGACGGGAGGGCGAATGATCAAACAGTTTAGGATATCTTCTTTTGCAAAACTTTCTTTTCCCCTCTTAACCTCCAATCTAATACGAAGGATGCCACAACGAATATGGAAGAGTACGTTCCTGTTATAACTCCGATAATCATAACGAACGCGAAATTAAACAGCACGGGACCGCCGAGCATCAAGATTGACAGAACTACTATGAAAGTCGTGATGGCCGTTATGATGGTTCTTGAAAGCGTGGAATTTATCGCATCGTTGAAGATCTTATATAAATCCCTCGCCGTGAATTCAAGTAGTTTAAACCTTCCCAAGTGCTCCCTTATCCTATCCGCTATAACTATGGAATCGTTTATTGAATAACCTATCAGCGTCAATATAGCCGCTATGACCGTCATATCGGTTTCAAATCCGAAAAGGGAGAATATACCCCAGGATATTATCGCATCGTGGAATAATGCCAATGTTGCGGCAAAGCCAAACAGTAAGTCAAATCTAAACCATATATATATAAGTATCACTATAAGACCGACGATGCTTAAAATTATCGCCCTCTCTCTCAGCTCCGAACCTATACGCGGCCCAACACTTTCGGCCCTATCAAGTCTGATCTTCTTACCTAAATGGCCTTCTAAGATTTTAACTAAGCTGTCTGCCTCAACATTCTCCTTATACTTTATCAGATACTCATTCGCCTGTCCTATGTTCTGAATCTCCGCCCTTATACCCGCTTTAAGCGTAGCCGAGCGAACCTTATCAATGGGCGCTTCAACATATATCTGTATAAGTCTTCCTCCTGTGAAATCTATTGACCAGGTCTGTTTCAGACCCACAACATTCGCCAAAGGTGTTAGACGAATGAGTATTCCCAAAAGACCCAGAAATACGAGTATTCCGGATATGAGATAAGCCAGCCTCCTTCTTCCCATGAAATCTATGTTTAGATTCTGGAACAATCTCATACCGCAACCTCCTTCCATTTCCTCTCCTCTATGAGGAATTCAAATATCCAGCGCGTCATGATAATTGAGGTGAATAGGTTTATGATTATACCTATGCTTAAAACCACCGCGAAACCCCTTATAGGTCCGGTTCCTAGGAACATGAGAACCAAGGAGGTCAGTAATGTCGTTATGTTCGCGTCAAGTATCGTTCTAGTAGCATTTGAATACCCAACTTCCAAAGCGGTCCTGAAAGGGTTCCCCTTCCTCAACTCCTCTCTGATCCTCTCAAATATCAAAACATTGGAATCCACCGCCATACCCACCGTCAAAATCAATCCGGCCATTCCTGGCATAGTTAGGGTTGCATTGAGCATAGCCATAAATGCCAATATAAGGATGAGATTGGCAAGTAGGGCGATGTTTGCTATTATCCCACCGATACGGTAATATATTATCATGAAAATCACCACGGCTATGAATGCTACGCTTAGGGCGATCATACCTCTGGTTATGGAATCCTTACCCAATGTGGGTCCGACTATCCTCTCCTCCTCTATTTTAACGGGTACGGGCAATGCACCTGCCCTCAAAACGGCCGCCAAATCTTGAGCCTCTTGCAATGTTGGAATACCCGTGATCTGAGCATTCCCGGTTGGTATTCTCTCCTGAATTCTGGGAGCGGACTGAACCACCCCATCAAGAACAATGGCCAACCTTTTGCCAACATTCTCACCCGTGATCTTAGCGAACAATGCCGCCCCCGTTCTATCAAACGATATTTGAACTATGGGTTGCCCCGCTGCCTGCTGTTGCCCTATGGAGGCCCTTGCATCCATAAGATATGCACCCGTCAATGGCGTTTCAGCCTTTACCATAAACAATTTCCTGAACTTCTTCCCCTGAATCTCCTTCGTTGCACCCCAAAGTATTTCATAACCAACAGGCACAAGCTTTTTAACTTCTGGGAGGTTTAATATACTATCAACCTTCGCCCAATTCTCCTCCGCAACCGCGACATCCCCTTCAAGGCCAACCAGAAGTTTTGAGAACGGTCCGGATAATTTTGTGGTGTCTTTGAAGAGCGTAGTTGTTTTCTCACCTTTTAAAAATCTATCAACGCTCCTTATAAAATCCACAAAGAGCTTATCATCCGCCAAGAGTTTAAATTCCAATAGAGCGGTCTTTCCTATGATCATCCTCGCCCTCTCTTTACTTACGACGCCCGGAAGTTGCACCACTATCCTATCATTTCCAACCTTCTGTATGACGGGTTCAAATACTCCCAACTGATCCACCCTGTTCCTTATAACCTCTATAACCCTATCCGCCGCATCTTTCGCCTGTTCAGGTTTCAGTTTGGTCTTGTCTATGGACAACACCAAGTACATCCCTCCCTGTATGTCAAGTCCCAAGTTCAAGGAGTTTTTTAATAGTTTTTGATATTCATAAGGATTCATCTTCTCCTTCTCTTCTTCTGACATGTTCAAAACCTTATAGGTTGGATAGAGTAGCCATAAACCTCCGAGAAAAACGGCAGCGATGACAAGTAATCTCAAAAGATGCTTGTTAGACATAGAGCGGGAATTATAAGGTTGTATTTTAAAATCGTTTCAGGTTTAGAATACCTTATTTATGAGGTTGCGATATCGTAGAATTCTTTTAAAGCTAAGTGGAGGAATCTTGGCAGGGGGAAAAGGTTTCGGCATAGATTCAAGCGTTTTAAATAGGTTGGCCGACGAGATAGTTGAGGTGTATAATATGGGCTTGGAGATAGGTATAGTTGTGGGAGGAGGTAATATATTAAGGGGAACCCAAAGTGATTTTCTGGGTATAGATAGGATTACGGCTGATTATATGGGTATGTTGGCCACGATATTGAACGCCTTGGCCCTTCAAAGCGTTATAGAAGCGAGAGGAGTTCAGACCAGGGTTATGAGCGCCTTAACGGTCTCACAGGTTGCGGAGCCCTACATAAGAAGGAGGGCCATAAGACACTTAGAGAAAGGAAGAATAGTCATATTTGCCGGTGGGACGGGTAATCCTTTCTTTTCAACCGATTCGGCCGCAGCCCTTAGGGCATCGGAGATAAACGCGGATGTTATATTGAAAGGCACGAGGGTTGATGGGGTATATACATCGGATCCTGAGAAATATCCAGATGCTAAAAAGATAGAGAGGATGACATATCAAGATTTTCTCGTTAAAGATTTGAAAGTCCTTGACACCTCGGCCATAGACATCGCGAGACAGAGCAACATACCCATAATAGTATTTAACATTACAAAACCCGGATACTTGAAAAAGGTATTGACGGAAGAAAACATAGGAACACTAATACGACAACCTTAGAATATAAAGTCTATGGCTGGAAACACTCACAGAAAGATAGAATATAAATGGATCGTTGATGAGGTATCGGAGATAGAAAGGGATTTTGAGAGGAAAATCAAGGAGGCTCAATCCTTAGCGAATGAGATTGTAAGAAAAGCCTACGAGAAGTATAATGAAATACTGCAAGAGGCTGAGGAGGAAGGTATAAGACTCGTAAGCGCTTATAGGGAGAAAGGACGAATTGAAGGTGAGGAACAGGCGAAGAAGATAATTAGGGACACCGAAGGCAAGGTTGAAAACCTTTTAAAAACGAAAGATAAAAGGGTTAAGAAAATCGCTGAGATCATTTTAAAGACGGTTCTAAATGAATGAAAAGGTATTTGGTTTTTTGGGTTCAGGAAAATCTTTACAGAATAGAGAGTGGGAGGGTTGAGCGTATAATTAGAATATCAAGGGTTTTACCTCTGCCTTTCAAGGACAGATACGCGTTAGTTTTCAGAGGAAAACCTTACATATCCGCCAACGGTCATATAGGGAAATACGCCGTTCTTTTAAAGGATTTTAGGTTCGTTTCTTGTGATAGCATAGAAGGGGTATTTGATGAGAACAAGGTCTTTGGAAATATAGCACCGCAGAATATAAAACTTGATGATAGATTTATACCTCTGATAAAATTTGATGCTGAACCCGCTGAAATATCCCTTGAAGAGGAAGAAATTGAAGAGGAAGAAAAGGATAAGTATCTGATATTCTCAACGGATAGCGGTTATATGGCCTTGGATATAAGGGATGTTATATCGGTTGATTATGAATTAAAGCATAACCCGAATACCTTAGCCCTTACGAGTTTTCCCAGATATTCAATAAAAGTAAAACAGGATGGTGAAAGTTATGACTTATGGGTCTTAGGTATAGGGGACTTCGTCGGCGCGGAGACGATCAAAGAATCCAAAAATCCCATGTTCAAAAAGATAATAACGGTGAATGGGAAAAACGTAGGGGTACCGAATTTGAAGTTCTTATCAAACAAAGAGAATATAAAAGCGATACTTGGAGCCTTGAAAAGACTGGTTGATGAGCTTGAACTCCCGGAAATAAAAAAGGCTTATGATAGTTTGTCAAAACTCGTAAATGAATGATGGGGGAATCCTGTTCGTAGTATCCACACCCATAGGCAATTTGGAGGATATAACTTTAAGAGCATTGAGGATTTTAAAGGAATGCGATGTTATACTATGCGAAGATACGAGGAGGAGTAAGATACTGCTGAGGCATTATGGTATAGATAAACCTTTGATATCCTTCTACGAAGGAAACGAGGAGAAGAGGATTCCGGAGGTTATCAAGCTCTTGAATGAGGGTAAAAAGGTGGCTTTGATAAGCGATGCTGGAACACCTCTGATTTCAGATCCCGGTTATAAACTCGTCAGAAGATGCAGGGAGGAGGGGATAAGGGTCTATCCAGTTCCCGGACCGTCGGCGGTTATATCCGCACTATCCGTAAGCGGCTTAGGTACGGATAGGTTCATATTTCTCGGCTTTCCCCCGAAGAAGAAAGGAAAAAGGTTAAAATTACTGGAAAGCTTGAAGGATTGGGATGGGACCATAATTTTCTATGTTTCACCTCACAATATAAGGAGGTTCCTTGATGAAATATATGAAACCTTGGGTGATAGACTCGTATGCGTATGCAGGGAGATGACAAAAAAGTTTGAGGAGTACATATTCGGGAGGTTATCGGATGTGAAGGGGAAGGTTAAAGAAAAGGGGGAAATCGTGTTGGTGTTAGGAAAGGAAAAGGTAAAGGATACATAGAAACCGTTCGGCCTTATAATACCAAAAACTAAAAAGGAGGTGATGTATGGCGATATTCAAAAGGGTCATGGATATACTAAGAGCAAATATAAATGATCTGCTTGAAAGGGCGGAGGATCCCGAAAAGATGTTAAAACTTATAGTTCAGGATATGGAGGAGGCCTTGCAGAAGGCCACGGTTGCCACGGCGCAAGCGGTCGCAAATGCCCGTAGATTGAAGGCTCAGTACGAGAAGTATAAGGAGCTTTCCGAGGAGTGGCAGAGGAAGGCCGAAGATGCGCTGAAACAGGGAGATGAGGATCTCGCGAGGAAGTGTTTAGCGAAGAAGGTAGAATACGATGGTCTCGCGAAGACATATATGAACTCCTACATGGAAGCAGAAGCCACCGCCGAGAAACTGAAGGAGCAGCTTGAACAGCTGAAAGTCAAACTTTCCGAAGCGAGGAGTAGGTATGCTACGCTCATAGCCAAGAGTAAATCCGCGGAGGCTCAGAAGCAGTTCGCTAAAATGGCGGGCGGATTTGGTAAGGATGTGTTTTCAAAGTTTGACAAGATGGAGGAGAAGATTCTGCGCAAAGAGGAGGAGGCGAAGGCTATGTTGGAACTCTCAGAGGATGATGTTGAGAAGGAATTTGAGAAGCTTCAAAAGGAGAAGGCCGTGGATAGCGAGTTAGAGAAACTCAAGGAAAAACTATCAAAAGGAGGTTAAGCGTGTTGAAGTTAAAACCTTTCAAGTACGCCGAGAATGAATCCCTTCTTAAAGATGTGAAAGAAAGGGTGGAGAGTTATCTTAAAGAATCCTTCAACGATGAAGATATAACTCACTATGAGGGTCTGTTTGTGGTGAATTTTGCGGGTGAGAGCATAAACATATCCGTATCACCCTGGCATGAGGATGATGTTCTCGTAAAGGTATCATCGCATATTAAGGAGTTGGATGATGAGGACACGGATGCGTTTCTGGAGGTGTTAAAGCTCAACTCCCAGGTTCCTCTCGGAGCATTCGGATTGACATTTGATAACACCCTGGTGTTTTCCCACTCCCTTCCCGGAAAGAACCTTGATAAAAGCGAGCTTTTAGCGTCCATACAGACGGTTGCAGCCGTATGTCAAACTTATAAAGAGAAATTCTCATGATGTGGATACTGATATTCTTGTTGATTCTAATAGGCATCCCCGTATTTGTAGCGCTGTACTTCATAGGACTTTACAATAAACTCGTAAGGCAGAGGCAACTCGTGAAAGAGGCTTGGAGCGGGGTTGAAGTGCAGCTAAAGAGGAGAGCGGATCTCATACCAAACCTGGTTGAGATAGTTAAAGGTTATGCTAAACATGAGAAGGAAATATTTGAAAAATTGGCCAACGCGAGGGCTATGAGTATAAAAGCGGAGAACATTCAGGAGAGGGCGAAGGCCGAAGGGGAGCTCACAAAGACTTTGAAGAGTCTATTTGCCGTCGTTGAAAATTACCCTGATCTCAAAGCAAACCAGAACTTCTTAGAATTACAAAGGGAACTCGCCGAGGTGGAGGATCAGATCCAACTCTCAAGAAGGTATTACAATGCCACAGTAAGGGACTACAACTCCCTTATAGAGAGTTTCCCTGCGAATCTGCTGGCTATGAGATTCGGTTTCACCCCTGAGGAGTACTTTGATTTGGATGTTGAGGGATTCATGGAGGGTAGGACGGCTGAGGAGCAAAGGAGAACTCCGGATATAAAGTTCTAAGGTGCCAGAACATCTATAATCCTATACACATGGAAGTTCCGTAAGTTTCCGAATTCATCCTCGCCGATTATCCTGTTCCTGAATATGACAAAAGGTACGAGCTCCTTTTCTATGACCCCGTAAAACTTTGAGAAATATTTGAGTCGCACGCTCCCGTACTCCCTCGCCAACTTCAAGGTTTTCAGCGATTTGGATGAATAATTGGAAAAGGATAGGGTCTCCAACAGGGATAGGTTCTTGAATGTCTCGGGATATTTATCCAAGAGCTTTAGGAATATTTTCCTCGTAGTTTCCGCATCTTCCAAGGCTCTATGCAGTTTATCAACTTTAACGTTCAAGGATCTCGCTAAGGTTATTAAAGAATTCGGTGGTTTTTCGGATATAAACTTCATAACCTCTTTGAGATCTATCGCTCGGTTCAATATGGGTTTATCCTTCAACCTCAGGAATTCAAAATTCAAAAAAGGTATATCAAATGTCAGTATGTTGAAACCTACGAGAATGGCATCATTCAAAAATTTTAAAATCTCTCCTTTAAGCTCCGCGAATTCCGGCTTTCCCTTTACATCATCAAATGAAATACCATGAACCCTATATGCCCTTTTATTTATGGGCATTTTCGGATTAAACATATACCTTTTTCTCGTAGTATGACCATTCTCTACGGACACTATGCCCAATTCCAAAACCCTATCCCTCCAAAAATTCAACCCCGTGGTTTCTATATCCAAGAATACTACGCGCTCCTTCACCACTTTGGCAGCTTAACGAAAGGATAATCCGTAATATCCATATATACCTCGCGACGAGATTTAACCAACACCCTTCCTTTTATATCCAGGGGTATGTATCCCATCGCTATAACCGATGAAGCGTTTGGGGAATATGTCGCGCTGGTTATATAACCGATTTCCTCACCATCTAAGAGGATTTTATCACCCTTTTTTGGGACTGAACCCCTGCCTCTGTGGATGAATCCCCTCCTTTTAACCTTTATATCCTTGCTCTTTAAGGCTTCCTTCCCTACGAATTCCTTATCCATACTTACAACCCAACCCAAGTTGGCCGAGAAAGGATCCGTTTCCTCATCAATGTCATTCCCGTAAAGAGGATAACCCGCCTCCAATCTCAAAATATCCCTTGCCCCCAAACCCGCCCATCTAACCTCGGGGTTTTTCAACAGCTCCTTCACAATTTTTATAAGCTTATCAGGACTTCCGTATATTTCAACGCCTTTTTCCCCCGTGTATCCGGTTGAGGTTATAATAACATCGTCAAACATAAATACCCTATTCCTCTTAGCCGATGTTATGTCTTTTTTAAAGATATTCGTTATTATATCCAACGAATAGGGACCTTGAAGGGCCAACTGACCCATATCCTCGGTTATATCCTTCAATGAGACTTTAAATTTCTTACTTCTTTCATGTAAGACATCCCAATCCTTCGCATGATTTGCGGCATTTACAACGATCAAAAATCTATCCACTTCAAGCTTGTATATGTACGCGTCGTCAATTATTCCACCCTTATCGTTTAATATTAGAGTGTATTGTGCTTTAACATCCCCTTTTAGCTTCCGTAGGGAATTTGTAAAGGAATACTCAATGAAATCGTAGGACCCTTCACCTTCAACCAGAAATCTTGCCATGTGTGATACATCAAAGAGCGAGGCTTTCTTCCTTGTCCATACAGATTCATCAAGCATGCTGGTATAATAAAGGGGCATCTCATATCCAGCGAATTCAATGAACTTGGCATTGTATTTCTTATGAAAATCAAAAAAAGGCGTTCGTTTCACGACCAGCTATTTTAAAGTTGATAAATTATAACGACTTAAATCACATCCGCTCCTTATTTAACAGGTTCAATGTCTTGAGAGTATGGGGATGGAACCATCAGAATCTTTTCTGAACCAATGTGATTTCCTCAATAAAGTCAAGTATTGTGCAATCAAATCCACCCGTAATCTCCGACAAGGAGTGGAATGTATGACGAGCTCTATTGAAATCTTTTTACCCAACTGAACCTCCACAACTTTACTCTGAGGAGCGTGAGGAAGGAAGAGTTAGATGAGTTTGGGGAGAGTATGAGAAGAAGATGAGAATGGTCTTCGGGATGGTGATAGGGACAGGGGAGGAGTTATACTTTCACGTTGTATGCAGCGATGGGGAAGTTCTACGAGTGGAAGAGTGTCCAGAAGGGAAACCTTTGCATTACCAACTCCATAGAATGAGTATCCCAGTTTTTCTTTTAAAGTTATCACCTTTATAATACCCGATTAAGGAGGTTTTATATGAGGATAACCAAGGTTTATACCAAGTTCGGAGATGGAGGTAAAACTTATTTGGCCAATGGTGAGGTCGTTTCAAAGGGCGATCCGAGGGTTGAATCTTACGGTGATGTTGATGAACTGAATTCTTTCTTAGGGCTTGCAAGATCCGAGATAAACTTAAAGGAAATAGATGGAGTCTTAAAGAGATTGCAGAATGACCTTTTTAAATTGGGGGCGGATCTTGCGACTCCCGAGAACGATAAATTTCAGGTGAAAAGGGTGAGTGAGGAGGATGTAAGATACTTGGAAAGTTTGATAGATAAATTCAATTCGGAACTTGAACCTCTAAAAGAATTTATCCTACCTTATGGAAACAAAGGGGCAACCTTACTCCATGTATGTAGAACCGTTTGTAGAAGGGCTGAGAGGAGCGTGGTTCGTGCCGTTGAAAGTGGAGAGAAGATAAATCCTTACATTCAGATATATCTAAATAGGTTGTCGGATCTACTGTTTGTACTGGCAAGATGGTGCAATTTTAAATCTGGATTTAAAGAAGAGTTCGCCGAGTTTAAATGATATATAAGAATCTCTTCCCTGCAACCGAGGAAAATATAAGAAGGGCAGCGGAAATAATAAAGGAAGGAGGAGTCGTAGCATTTCCGACGGAAACCGTGTACGGATTGGGTGCGGATGCTTTAAATCCGAAGGCGGTCGCGAGGATATATGAGATAAAAAACAGACCAAGCTTTGATCCCCTTATAGTTCATGTATGTTCCATTGATATGGCGAGGAATCTGGTTTCAGAAATAGATGATATATCTTTAAAACTGATGGAAAGATTTTGGCCGGGACCTTTAACTATCGTCCTACCGAAAAGGAATGATGTTCCGGATATAACTACGGCAGGTTTAAAAACCGTCGCTTTAAGGATGCCCGCATCCCAAATAGCATTGAAACTCATTGAATTTTCAGAAAGGCCCATAGCCGCTCCGAGCGCCAATCCTTTCGGGTATGTTAGTCCTACAAACGCGATTCAGGTCGCTGAAACTTTGGGGAATAGGGTTGATATAATTCTTGATGGGGGAAAAACCGAGTTTGGTATAGAATCCACGGTGGTTATGTATCATGAAGGTAATTTATACCTTTTAAGGCCCGGGGCTTTGGAAGTGGAAACCATAGAGAGGTATTTAAACTTAAAGGTTTTGGAGTTCAAGGGAAATCCGCGATTATCACCCGGAAGATTACCTAAGCATTATTCACCGAAGGCCGATGTTAGAATACTCAACGATTGGGAAGATTATTTCAAGTCTAAGGCCGTATATGGCAGGGTGGGTCTGGTCCTTTTAAAAAGAAAAACGGTTTTTGGTTTTAAAGAAGTGATTTATCTGTCGGAGGATGGCGATGTAAAAGAAATCGCTTACAGGTTATTTGATAGTATGTACAAAGTGGATAGGATGGGATGGGAAAAAGCGTTCTTTCAGAGGGTTGAGGAGGTGGGTCTCGGGAGAGCGATAATGAACAGATTAAAGAAGGCGAGCGGCATTGCGGATTGAAGTGTTCATTAACTCCTCAGCCTCCTTCTCATTCGTCGGTTTTCCTTCCAGGGCATAAATACTTACGGACGAATAAGGCATGGGAATCTCAAAGTTATCCCAGGTATCAAGTTTCCAGAAGTTTGAATATGCCACCCCTACGAAAACGCATCTAACACCGAGCTTGTTTATCGTAGATATCGTACCCCTTTTAAATCTCCTTGGGGGTCCCAAGGGACCGTCAGGTGTTATTGCTATATTCTCCCCATAATTCAAAACCTCAATCATCCTCTTTAAGCCCGCAAATCTTCCCCTTCTGTAAGATGATCTTATGGATTTCAAACCGAAATATCTTATAAACCTATCTATAATTTCTCCATCTCTGCTTGGAGAAATCAGAACCCTAACGGGTTTATTTCTGAAAACATAAGGTAGAACAAAGAACTTGGAATGCCAGAAAAAGAATACGGTTGGTTTTTCCGTAAAGAACCTTCCATGGACCCTTATATGATAGCTCCTGCAAAGGATTTCGTATGTTTTAACGAGTGAGTTCATTCGCCAAGAGGTCCAAAGTATGTTGCAGAGCCTTCGTAGGATAGAATTTTGAAAATTCGGATGGTATAATCTTCCATACATTTCCATCCTTTCTGATTTCAAACCAAACCTTGTGAAGCAGTTTTTTCTCCGATATTATGGCTTTCAAAAGCATAATCTCATCCGATATGAAGCATTCCTTTATTGAAAGATGGGAACCATCGGGAAGTTTGAAGTCCCCCTTAATTTCCTTTAAGGTTATCTTTTCCAACTTAGGTATCCTCATATCGCATTTGGGTATTGTAAAGTTGCATTTTCCTTTCAGGAAAAACACCGCCTCATATATACTTTTACCCATACTTACCCATTTCCTCTCGTACTTTGTACCGAAGCTGCGCGCACTTTCGGATATATATCCCCACCAACATCCGCTGATCATGGCATTATCGTAATACCAACGGAGCGAAGGATAGTGATCGGACACTATCGTTATCTGTACATTTTCAGAGACCCTAAGGCTTAACAATTTCCAGAAATCTACGGAAAAAATTCTCTTATGAATGTGTCTTCTTTTCGGCCATGGATCAGGGAACAATGAAAATACCCTGTGGAATTTCAGATTTTCGGCTGAGAACATCAAGAATGGCCAAACATCTCCCCACACCAGATAAACATTCTCAAATTCTTTAAGCTTCCTACTTGCCCTTTTTACGGATTGCCAAGAAACCTCAATCCCCACATAATTTATATTTTTATTGCTCGTTGCGAGTCTTTTTAAGAATTCTCCGTTTCCAAATCCTATTTCCAATTCAACCTTGCCATCAATCTTCAACCTATCAAAGGTGGTAAGAATCACCATTTGATTTCCTTAAAGATTCCTTCAAGCCTGAGTATGAGTCCCAACTTATTATTGGATTCAGGAGCATATACTCCCGCATCTATAAGATAAAATCTTCCTTTGTAGTTCAACGCGTAGGTTAAGAAAGGACCGCCGGCCATCAAGCTATCGTTCTTCCATATACCATAGATTTTCAGGGCGCTTATGCCACCCAAGTTATCATCAAGGGAATAAGAATATTCCCTACGGATCTGATCCCCGTTATAAAAAATTGATGTTAAACTATCCCGTATATCCATGATACGCTCCTTTGAGAGTTGCTCCTCACCTCTCTTAGAAAAGATCATTATAAAGCGATCGGGATTATGCTTTGTTATTATAAGAATATCGTTTCTATCAAGAAATACATTCCACCCCTTAGGGATGGGTATATAAAATCCAAACTTATCCTTTATCTTCTTGCGCATCTTCATATCCACTCCGGGAAGAAGCTCTATTTTGGAAACCTCTTTTAACATTTTGATAAACAGTGTATCAAACATCTGTCGCATATTATCGGAAACCATCCTTAGCATGCTCCTTGAATCATAAGAACAGAAGATCAAAACAAAATCCTCTCTGATGAAGACATTCCTTCTTATGAAAAAGCCTTCCTCTTCATTGCAGAGATCCCATAAAGAATCGTTGGGAAGGAGGAGTATTATCTTATTCCTGTAATCCTCATAAACTTTAAAATTCTCCCATTTTATAGGATGGACTTTCAGTAATGTCTCGGGTTGAGGCGTACTGTACGAGCGGATCAAATATTTATATATGGCTCCGGCAGAATACTTACTATCTTCGGAATATACGAGAACGACCTCTCTGCTGCTTCCCTTTAAGAATCTTCTACCCCTACCGCATGATATTATCAGAAGAATCAAAGACAGAGCGATAATTCTCTTCATACGACCCTTCTCAGAGCATCCACAGGTTTCATCCTCGCGGATATGGATGAAGGTATGTACGCCGCTATCCATGATATGACAACGGTTAAGATCGCTATTATTATCCAATCCCCCAATTCGGGTTTAACTGGGACATAGTTCAGCATATAAACATCGGGAGGTAGCTTCACGATCTTGTATTTATCAACAAAATACGATAATGTCCATCCAATCGCCGAGCCGATTATCAATCCAGATATTCCTAAGATTATTCCAACCGTCGTGAATGTCCAAGCGATCTGTCTTGATGTGAAACCTAAGGATTTTAATAGACCTATCTCCCACCTCTTTTCAAGCGTAAGCATGGTTATTGATACTACCACATTTATCGCCGCTATGAGTAAAATCAAAGTGAATGATAGGAACATCGCCAATCTTTCCATATTTAACGCTGTAAATAGGGTTCTGTTCATCGTGATCCAAGAAGCGCATCCAAAACCCAAATCAAACACCTTCTTACAGAATTTATCCGCTTCGTAGGGATTATCTATATAACCGAATATTACGGGAGCCTCCTTATTTCCCAAACCGAATATCCTTCTGGCCAAATTTATATCCATAATCACAGTCTGCGCATCATAAACGTACAAGCCCGTGGAAAATATTCCCGTTATTTTTACCCTCCTAGGAACCATCTGGGGCCCAAACGGAGTTTTTTGGAATACCAAAAGTTCAACATTGGAGTTCAGCTCCGAACCTATATTGGATAGGAATGTTTCACCGACTAATATTCCCTCCCCGAATTCACCGTAAAGCATGTGAGGCTTTAACTCCCTTTTTATGATACTCATATCCTGAGCCCTAACTATTACCCCATCTATCTTGTTCCCGCTTCTTACAACCACCTTCCCCAAAAAAGCAGGATAAGCGCGCACTTTAAGTTTTGAGCTTATGACTTTGGATACGCTGTCGGCATTTTTGAATGTGTTCTGAAAGACATTGGTTATGTAAAGATGCGGTTGTAGTACCAACAGTCTGTTTTTCAGCTCATTTTGGAAACCGTTCATTATGCCTGTCACTATTATCAATATCGCGACGCCTATGCTTATAGCGAATATACTCAAAAGGGCGAATACGGAAATGACCGTGCTCCTTGATGCGAAGATGTACTTTTTTACTAAGAATAACTGCGCTTTCAAACTATGAAAACTTTCCAACCAGCAGCCAGTAGGAAATTGAGTATTGCGGCGGGTATTAGTATTTTCCAAGAGATGGAGGTCATCTGATCAAGCCTGAGTCTGAGGAATGTCCATCTTAGGAATACCACGATTGAAAATAAAAGCAAACCTTTTATAAATGTCCATACCGCTCCGGGTAATAATGCACCATTCCAACCACCAAAGAATAGTGCCGATATTAGAAGGCACCCTGCGAATAGATGCAACCATTCACCAAGATAAAACAAACCGAACTTTATTCCCGCGTACTCTACATTAAAGCCGGATACAAGTTCGGATTCGGCTTCAGATATATCCAAAGGGGCTCTATTTGTCTCAGCAAACAAACCGAAAAGCGCCAAAATTAAAGATATTTGTCCTATAATAGGAACAAAAACAAACCATAAATTCGCTTGTTTCTCAACGATCTCGTATATGTTCAGAGTTCCAAAGAATACGGCGGGAGTTAATACACCTAAAACGAAAGGAATCTCATAGGAGACCATCTGACCCATTGCCCTTAAAGTTGAGATTATGGGATATTTTGAATTTGAACCCCATCCCGCCATAAAAGCGCTTATAGGTTCAATTGACGCTATGGCAAAAGCCAAAACCAAACTCCAATCGGTGTTAATTAAAAAGAGATCCTTATCAAAAGGTATGGGAGCATAAAACCATACAGCCACGGTTGCGAAAACGATGGGGGCGAGGTTAAAGAGAAATTTATCCGCATCAGCCGGAACTATATCCTCCTTTGATAAGAGCTTCAATCCATCCGCTATTATTTGTAGCCATCCGTGAGGTTTTCCAACATAATAAGGACCTATCCTGTTCTGTAATCGCGCCGCTATCTTTCTCTCTAAATAAACGAGAACAGGTCCCATAAGAAGAACGAATACTAAAAGAAATATAGGAACAATAATCTGCATCTTAAAATTCATAACCGAGTATTTTATCCCAGAAAAACTTACCTGTGATACACACTGTGGAGATTATACTCATTCACTATCTCCTCCAAGGTTATCTCTCCTAACATACCTATTATTTTTAACTGTATCTTGTTCCAGATATTTTTTAAAACGCAATCGGTCATTGAAAACATACACTCCGCCTCTTCACCAGGTGTTAAACACTTGACTATACCATAAGGTCCTTCAATGGATTCTATAATTTCAAGCAGAGTTATATCCTTTGCAGGCTTGGATAGGATATAACCTCCTTTTTTCCCTCTAACGCTCTTGATTATACCTTTTCTTCTCAATCTAACAAGAATTTGTTCAAGGAAGGAAATAGGTATTCCCTCTATATCGTATATTTGAGTTGAGCTTATGGGTCCATTTGAATTTGCTATGTGAATAAGCGCCTTCAATGCGTACTCCGTCTTTAGAGTGAATTTTACCAAGAGGTGGCGCGGGGATTCGAACCCCGGAATAGCGGTTTTGCAAACCGCCGCCTTAGACCGCTTGGCTACGCCACCGAAGTAGATATTATACCGCGGAAAAATTTAATAATGTGTTATGCTCCAAAAATCTCCTTCAAATCAACTTCAAGGCCTTTTAAGACTTTGTTCCTAACCTTACCTTTACCACCAGCTATACTGTAAAGCTCATACTTGCCTTCCTTCAATACCCACACTTCCATCGCCTTCTCACCAGGATACACGATCCAATATTCCTTAATCCCAGCTTTCTCATATATCCTAAACTTCTCATACCTGTCCCTGTAATAACTCGTTGGCGATACTATCTCAACCACCAAGTCAGGGGAACCATAAATGCGATCTTTAACTATATCCTTATTTTCTTTGGATATGAATACCAAATCAGGTTGAACGACTATGAAATCTGATAATATAACATCCACAGGAGACGGTAAAATCAAACCTAAGGATCCCCTATTTACAAAATGATAGAATTTTACACCTATCATCATTAATATCTTTTGATGTTCCAGTATTGGTGCTGGCATTTCATATAACCTCCCGTTTATAACCTCATACCTTTTGTCATCGTTGAGTTCCAAATAGTCCCTATAAGTCCAAACTTTTTCCTTAACTCTCATTAAACACCTCCTTCAAATCAACTTCAAAACCTTTTAAAACCTTACTTTTAACTTTACCCTTACCGCTAGCTATACCGTAAAGTTCATACTTACCTTCTTTCAAAACCCATACCTCTATTGCCTTTTCACCGGGATACACAAGCCAATACTCCTTAATCCCTGCTTTCTCGTATATTTCAAACTTCTCATACCTGTCCCTCCTGTAGCTACTCGGTGATACCACTTCAACAATCAAATCGGGAGGACCGAAGAGCTTACCGCTCTTTATGTTCTTCAGATTATCGTTGGATATGAAAACTATATCGGGCTGGACAACGACAGTTTCCGAAAGGATGATGTCAAAGGGAGCATCCACGATTTCTCCCAACTTGTTCTTATAAACGAAGCCCCTTAGCAGAAACTCTATCAATCCCGATACCTTCTGATGCTCAAAGTGAGGTGCAGGCATTTCGTATAACCTCCCGTTTATAACCTCATACCTTTTGTCATCGTTAAGCCCCAAATAATCCCTATAAGTCCAAACCTTCTCCTTAACCTTCATCAAAAACCTCCTTCAAATCAACTTCAAGACCTTTGAGAACCTCACTCTTAACCTTACCCTCGCTACTTGCTATACTGTAAAGCTCGTACTTACCTTCCTTCAAAACCCACACTTCAATGGCCTTCTCACCGGGATACACAAGCCAATACTCCTTAACCTTATGTTCCTCATATATCCTAAACTTCTCGTACCTGTCCCTGTAATAACTCGTTGGCGAGACTATCTCTACAACTAAATCGGGAGGGCCGTATATACGGTCTTTAATTATCTCTTTTTTATCCTTAGATATAAATACCAAATCAGGTTGAACGACCGTCACCTCTGATAAGATTATATCCACCGGAGAATACAACACTATTCCCCCTTTACCTTTATTTACAAAATCATCTAAAATTCTAAATATGTTCTTAGATATTATCTGGTGAATGACTAAGGGCGCAGGCATCTCGTATAACCTCCCGTTTATGACTTCGTACCTTTTGTCATCGTTGAGCCCCAAATAATCCCTATAAGTCCAGACTTTCTCCTTAACTTTCATCAAAAACCTCCTTCAAATCAACTTCAAGACCTTTCAGAACCTCACTCTTAACCTTACCATCTTTCTCCGCAAAGGAGTATAATTCATACCTTCCACCCTCACCCAAAGCCCACACCTC
>WGFI01000117.1 GCA_015492295.1 Caldifarciminota bacterium | reverse complement strand
CTTTAAAGGCCGAAATAAGGGCTAATAGGAGAGAGTATATACAGATGTTTGAGACTCTGAAAGCGGAGATAAATGGGGTTAGGGCTGAGGTGAAAGCACTTGAAGAAAAAATGAACGCTAAATACTCAGTGCTCGAAGAAAGGATAAAGGCTGTTGAGGCAGAGGTGAAAGCCCTTGAAGAAAAGATGAAAGCATTTCAGGATATGATAAACGAGAAATACAAAAGGCTTGAGGAGAAGTTTGACCACAAGATAGATAGGACGAACCTGTTGTTGATCTTCTTAATAATCCTTACAATCCTCGGCACAACTTTGTTTAACCCTAACTTCATAGGCATAATAAAGATGCTTCTGGGACGATAAAACCTGATCAAAAACACCTTGACAAAAAGTTTTTCATCCTTATAATATCCTTGTTATGAAAGCCTCAACAAACAAACAAACAAACAAACAAACAAATATAAGGGCTTAGTGTTAGTTGTTTGGGTGTTTTTAGGCTCACTTCCCGAGTTTATAAACGCCCAAACCTGTGGCTTCCAGACCACCTGCGTTCCGCCTTCTGATTGGGCCAACGGTTCTTGGCAGATGTTCAATGGAACCCAAAAACACACGGGAAGGCAGGCTATGAAAGGGAATTTTACGAGTGGGAGGTATGTTAAGTGGAGTTTCACAACGGGAAACTTTGTAGTTTCGTCGCCCGCAATTGGGGATATAAACACTGATGGACAGATTGAAGTAGTTATAGGTAGTCATGACCATAAAGTTTATGCTCTACGGGGAACAGATGGAGCAGTATTATGGTATTATATAACAGGTGCAGAGGTATTCTCTTCTCCTGCATTGGGAGATATAAACAACGACGGAAGGATTGAAGTTGTTGTGGGTAGTAAGGATGGTAAAGTTTATGCTTTACGAGGTACAGATGGATCACCACTCTGGTCCTATACAACGGGATATTGGGTTCTTTCTTCACCTGTGATAGGGGACATTGATAATGATAGCAATATTGAGATTATTGTAGGTAGTAGAGATCACAAAATTTATGCTCTTAGGGGAACGAATGGATCCCTATTATGGTTCTATACCACGGGTAATTATGTACGAGCCTCACCTGCTATAGGGGATATAAATGGAGATGGATATGTTGAGGTTGTTGTAGGTAGTTCTGACGGTAAAATCTATGCCCTACAAGGAACTGATGGTTCCTTGATTTGGTCTTATACAACTGGGGGTTTGGTAGCATCCTCGCCCGCAATAGGGGATATAAATGAGGATGGTAATATTGAAATTGTTGTGGGCAGCAGTGATAACAATATATATGCTTTGCGAGGATTAGATGGATCACCTCTTTGGACATTCTCTACGCGTGGAGGTATATTTTCATCTCCTGCTATAGGAGATATCAACGGTGATGGTCAAACTGAAGTTGTTATAGGGAGCTATGACAGCACGGTTTATGTACTACGAGGAACTAACGGAACACTTCTTTGGTCTTATAATACCGGCAGCTATTATTACTGGGAAGAAGATGTTGCCTTAGCGGATGTCGATTCATCAGCAGGTCTTGAGATTATAACTTATGCCGTTCATACACCGACTTATATCTTATCTTCATCAGGAGTACTATTATGGCAGATGAGTCCCGTTGTTAATCAAAGATCCCTAAGCGTAGGGGATGTCGATGGTGACGGATGCGTTGAGATAATCGCAACGGGTAAAGGTGCTCCCATGGTAGGTGTCATAGACGCAACTTCAAATGAAGGTGGATGCGGTACTCTTGGCAATGACGATGAGTTAAGCATAGATGAAAGTGAGGTCTTAAAGCCTGATGATTATGTGGAGATATTCACCACAGACGGCAGGAGGATATACGAAGGCAAATATAAGAGTTTTAAACCTACAAGGAAGGGGATATACTTTGTGAAGTCTAAGGGTAAAATTAAAAAGGTAATGAGATGATGTCAGATTCTCTCCCAATCTCTTTTTATCTCCTCAAAAATATCCTTGAACTTTTTCTCCTGGGATCTTGCCACCTCAATCTCAATATCATCAACCCCAAATACCTCCTTCAACACATCCCTGCTCTCCTCAATCCTCAACTTTGTTATACCGTCAGGTGATACTATCTTCATAATCCCATTCTCAACCGAATATTTGCAATTCTCCAAGTACGCCGCCAATGAAGGCTTTCTGACCCTCAGTATATCCATAGGATCCGTTTTATCAACGATCTCATTGGTCTTCTTGTCAATTACACCAAATCTACGGGTAATCTCATCAATATTGACGACCTTCTTAAAGGAACACATCCTCGCTATATCATAAGTTATCCAACTCCTAGGGGAAAAGGTATCTCTCGTATGATATTCCATATCAAGAGCCATACGGAGTAGCATGGTTTTCTCCTCAAAACTCAGGTTTTGATCTTTCTTTAAAAGTCTATCTTCAAGAAAACCTATGAAACCCGAAGCGAACTCCTGAGGTGAGAACTCTTCAAGGAGTGCATTGACCTTATCCATAGTGGTTTTAAAATCACCCTTGACTATGTATTCCAAGATCTCCTCATATTTTTCATAAGGTATCATCCCGAGCATCTGAGAGACCTCTTTTTCCGTTATATTTTTATCGGAGAATAGGGAGAGCTGTTCAAGGAGAACCAAGGCATCCCTAAGACTTCCCTCCGCTCTCTGGGCTATCATCCTCAAAGCCTCCTCCGTTGCATATATACCCTCTTTTGAACAGACATACTTCAATCTATTAACTATTGAGGATACCGAGTGCGGTTTAAAGGAAAATTTCTGCAATCTTGACATTACGGTTGGGGGTATCTTCTGGGGTTCCGTCGTGGCAAGTATAAAGACCACATAGGAAGGTGGCTCCTCAAGGACCTTTAAAAGCGAATTGAACGCCTCGTTAGTCAGCATATGGGCTTCATCAACTATATAAACCTTATATCTTGAAAGCGGCAAGTATTTAAGCTGATTCTGTATCTCTCTTATGTTCTCTATCCCCCTATTTGATGCCGCATCTATCTCAACAACATCCACACCCGTACCCTTTTCAAATTCCAAACAAAACTTGCACTTTCCACAGGGTTTTGATGTGGGACCCACCTCACAATTGAGGCCCTTCGCGAATATTCTGGCAACTGTCGTTTTACCTACACCTCTTGGGCCAGCAAAAAGCAAAGAATGGGGGATCTCTTTTTTATCAAGGGCCCTCATTAAAACCCTGACTATAAAATCCTGTCCAACAACATCCGAAAAATCCTTGGGTCTATACTTATTCGCAAGGCTCATCTTCTTTCAGTTCCTCCGCCTCCTCTATAAGCATTATCGGTATATCATCCTCTATCCTAAACTTCAATTTACACTTGATGCACCTAAGCTGCTCCATCTTGGGGCAATATATGAGTTCCCCTTTACATTTCGGACAGGCCAAAACTTCAAGCAGTTCCTTTTTAAGCATTTCTTTCAATGTAATTCTTTATAAAATTCTCCAACTCCTCGCGCGATGAGAATTTCAGTTCAAGCGTTATCTGCCTTTTGCCCGGTTTCAATTTGGCTTTCAAACCCCTGTTTCTAATGCGATTCATCACATTCTTTATAAATTCCTCATCGTCCTTAACCTTCTTCTGCTTCGGTGAAATCAAGTTTTCAAGCTCCCTCACCGAAAGATTCTCCTCCACTATCCTCTTGGCCCATTTAAGCATTTCATCCGTTGATTTCAATCTCAAAAGCACCCTTGCGTGCCCCTCCGTTATTTTCTTTTCGGATAGCATGTTAAGCACATCCATCGGAAGATTCAGGAGTCTCAGCGTGTTCGTTATGGTGCTCCTGTCCTTGCCTACGACTTTTGCAATATCGTTATCGGTCAAACCGAGATCTTCCTTCAATCTCTTTATGGCCAAAGCCTTCTCAACGGGATTTAGATCCTCCCTCTGAATATTCTCAACCAGCGCTATCATCAAAACCTCACTATCGCTCAGATCCTTTACGATAGCGGGTATCCATTGTAAGCCCGCCATCTTGGCGGCTCTCCATCTCCTCTCACCCGATACGAGCTCATACTTTCCATCCTTTTCCCTAACTATGATAGGATGTAAGACTCCGTACATCCTGATTGACTCTGCGAGCTGTTCCATATACACGGGATCAAATGTCCTTCTCGGTTGATAAGGATTGGGAACCACTTCATCCACCGGTATGCGCCTTTGAATTTCTATCTCCTCATTTATTGAGAGTATTGAGGCCAAACCCTTACCTAAGCGACTGGACCTTTTCATTTATCATCTCCTTGGCCAGTTCCATATACGCGTAAGAACCGGAAGAATCGGGAGAGTACAGTATCGCCGGAAGGCCGAAGCTCGGAGCCTCCGCGAGTTTTATATTCCTCGGTATAACCGTTTTAAATACCTTATCACCGAAATGCCTGTATATCTCCTCATAGACCTCCTGGGAAAGTTTAACCCTCCTATCATACATGGTTATAAGAACGCCGAGTATTCCCAGTTTTGGATTTATGGTGCTTTGGATTATTTTTATAGTTTGAAGGAGTTGTCCTAAGCCTTCAAGAGCGTAATATTCGGCTTGCACGGGTATTATAACGCTATCGGCCGCGGTTAGAGCCAGAACGGTTAATGTTCCTAAGGAAGGTGGCGTATCTATGATTATCCAATCGTAGGGCAACCCTCTGAGGGCATCCTTTAAAGCGTATTCCCAATCCTTCCTGTCTTTAAACACGGCCTCAATTCCTATCAGATCGGTAGTTGAAGGGATACAATCCAAACCATTTATTCTGGTTCTATATATTGAGTTCCCTACATTCTCAGCACCTACAAGAACATGATAGAGATTCGGTTCCTTCCTTTCAAGACCAACTCCTATGCTCGCGTTTGCCTGAGAATCGGCATCCACGATCAAAACCCTATATCCGCTCAAAGCCAGCGCCGCGGCCAAATTTACCGCTGTCGTGGTTTTTCCTACACCTCCCTTCTGATTCGTTATCGCTATTTTCATCACCATCCCCTGGTTTGAAGAAGTTCCTCCTCTTCAAGTTTCCTTATATCAATGCCTCTCATGGGTTCTCCGAGTCCCGCGGATATACGGGCAAGAACCTTAGGATTGTCGTAATAGGCAACGGCCTCAACTATGGCCGAGGCCATCCTCTCTGGATTTGAAGATTTGAATATTCCACTTCCCACGAATACGGCTTCCGCTCCGAGTTGCATCATAAGCGCAGCATCAGCGGGTGTCGCTATACCGCCGGCTGCAAAGTTCGGTACGGGAAGTTTCCCATTCTCCGCAACGTACTTCACCAGATCATAAGGGGCCCTCAAATTCTTGGATTCGGCGTAAAGTTCATCCTCACGCAGAGATGTTAGCTTCCTTATCTCTCTCTGTATGAGTCTCATGTGCCTTACCGCCTCAACGACATTGCCGGTGCCCGCCTCACCCTTCGTCCTTATCATGGCGGCGCCTTCCGCTATCCTTCTCAGTGCTTCCCCGAGATCCCTCGCGCCGCATACGAAAGGCACTCTAAATTTATGTTTATCTATGTGATTTTCCTCATCCGCAGGTGTCAAAACCTCGCTTTCATCAATGAAATCAACGCCAAGTTCTTCAAGTATCTGAGCTTCAACGAAATGCCCTATCCTCACCTTCGCCATAACCGGAATAGTAACCGCATCCATTATTCTAAGTATTATCTCAGGATCAGCCATTCTCGCAACACCACCTTGTTTTCTTATATCGGCTGGCACCCTTTCAAGGGCCATAACCGCGACTGCTCCCGCCCTTTCGGCTATTTTGGCTTGCTCGGGGGTGGTCACATCCATTATCACCCCACCCTTTAACATTTGGGCTAGACCTACTTTTACCCTCCAAGTTCCAGTAAGCATATTCGGTGAGTATTTTAAGGCCGAAAGCCGTTATATTAGGCGCCCATAGCTGAATACCTTTTTAAACCCATCCTCCAAAGGATCCTATTCAATATCCAGAATAGAATCAACCAAATTACCAAGATCATCAGATCCAAAAGATTAAAGTCCTTTCCCGTTATTATGCTTACGGGTAGGTGAATCATATAGGGGAATGGGGTGAATCTTACAAAGTTTCTTATCGTGTCGGGGAACATACTTATAGGAGCGAAATAACCCGATAGGAACATGTAAATCGCGAACATCAAGTTCTCAAACTGCGAAACCTTTTCAACCCAGAATGCCAGAAACGATACGGTATATTGTATCAAAAACCTCAGAAAGAACACTAAGATGATCGTGAGGATGTATAACATCACCCTACCCGCATCGGGTATCCAGAAAGCCTTGGGATACAACATAAAAAACAGAAGGACCAAGAGAACCATGAAAGGAAATCGCGATATCCTTTCGGATACATGCAGCGCCACATATCTCCAAAAGGGATCCAAGGGTTGAAGAAGATAAGGTGATAGCCTTCCATTTATGACATGGCTTTCAAACTCCCATATAACCCATACGACGACGAGTTCATGCGTTATAAAAACGGATAAGAAGTACCTCGCGAACTCAACCGGTTCCATCCCCCCGGATTGGGCCACCTTCATCCATACTCCCATGAGTATAAAGGGTAGGATACCGGCCAACATCCATATCACTATCTCCGCGCGATATTCAAGCATATAAGCGTAAAACACCTTGGTAAGCGTATAGAATTTCCTCATTTTATCAACATAAGGATACCTCTGAAAGTTAGAGCGAAGATTATGGTTATCAGGGACATGACCTCAACGAAGAGGGGAGTTACGGTTTTCTGCAATATATGGGATCTGATCACTATACCCATCGCGGATGCGAATGAAGCGACCAAAACTATTCTAAGAAAGGAGAACTTTTCCTTATGGAGATTCGTGGCATATATTCCAAAGTACCAGGACAGTAGTATGGGAATGTAGGTTATAAGCAACCTACCTACGCTTTCAACCGATAGGGTTCTATGAAATATAAAACCGAAAACCACCAAAATCAAAATCCAAAGAGCATCGTATAGGTATATCATCATTCGGGTCTCTGCCTTATTTTCTCCATCTCCTCCTTCTTTCTCCTTCCTTCAAAGAATTCCTGTTCAGATTCCGGACCGTAGAAAATGTAAAGTACCCCTCTTATCATAACACCGCTGTTGAAATTCAAAGTTATGGCGGGAACCCCCGAAACCTCAGGCATAAACTCAAAGCTCCCAAACCTAACGCTCATGGCGGCTCTAACGGGAAACTCTATTACCACAGCGTTGTCCTTTTCCTCGTTGGGAAACGGCAAACCGTCGCTTCCCCATTTATAGTATCCTCCGAGCAAACCTATACCCAAGTGAAAGGCCAATCTTCCGCCGAATCTCGTCGTTCTCCTTTCATATAACAATCCTCCGGATGCGTGCCAAAACTCGGAAGTGAAACTATAACCACCTCCAGCGAGCAGTGTAAAGTAAGCCCTTGGATCATCCGTCCTTACTATCCTTATCCCAACGAAGCCCACGGGGGCATTGGGATTCTTCTCCGTCAGGAAATACTCGTACCCCGCGCCGAAAACCACATAGCTCCCTCTTCTACTCATCTCCTCGTAATAAACATCCTCATCGTTGTAGTAATCGTATTGGCTTATAAGCAGGATGATCATAACGGGAATTATAAGGATGTCCTTCTTATAAATTTTTTAGCCTTATAATACCCACCCTTATGGACAAGATAGTGGTTAAGGGAGCAAGGCAACATAACTTGAAAAATATTACGGTTGAAATCCCCAAAAATAAGTTGGTTGTTATAACAGGTGTGTCCGGATCGGGTAAATCCTCCTTGGCCTTTGATGTTATATACGCCGAATCCCAGAGGAGGTACGTTGAAAGTCTATCACCCTACGCCCGTCAGTTTCTCGGAATAATGGAGAAGCCCGATGTTGATGAGATAGTTGGGCTTTCACCCGGTATAGCAATAGAGCAAAGGAAGATCATGAGAAATCCGAGATCCACGGTTGCAACATCCACCGAAATTTACGATTACCTTAGGGTACTCTTTGCGAGGGCCGGAACACCCTACTGTCCGAACGACAATCTGCCCTTACAGACTTGGAGCACGGAGGAGATAGTGAATGAGATTTTTAAGAAGTATCCTTTGAGGAGGTTGCAGATACTCTCACCTGTCGTAAGAGGTAAGAAAGGCGAGTTCAAAGATCTCTTCAAACGTATAGCAAAGAGGGGATTCGTTAGGGTTAGGATAGACGGGATAATGTATGAGGTGAGCGAGATTCCGGAGCTTGACAAAAACAAGAAGCATGATGTTGAGATCGTCGTTGATAGAACCATAGTTAAAGAGGATGAAAGGAGTCGCATATTCCAATCGGTTGATACGGCACTTAAAGAGTCCGGAGGTATAGTGAAGATCATAACGGATAGGGAAGAAGAGGATATTTTTAGCGAAAATCTGGCCTGCCCTATATGCGGATTCTCCATACCTGAACTTGAACCAAGATTGTTCTCATTCAACTCACCTTACGGAGCCTGTCCCACATGCACAGGCCTCGGCGTAAAGATAGACTTTGATCCGGCAAAACTCATAACCAATCCAGATTTAAGTATAATGGAAGGGGCGATAAAACCCCTATCTGAACCGCACCCTATAACGGCCAGGGTTCTTGAAAGGATAGCAAGGAAGTACGGTGCGAGTATTGAGGAACCTTGGAGACTTCTACCCGAGGAATTCAAAAATGTCGTTATATGGGGAGATGAAACCCCCCCTGAATTCTTGGATGATGAGGATTTCAAACCGAAGTATAGAGACTGGGAAGGTGTTATACCTCAGCTTTGGAGGAGGTACAAATCCACGGATTCCGAGTGGGTTAGATCGGAGATAGAGAGGTATATGGTATATACCACCTGTCCAACTTGCGGAGGTTCAAGGCTCAAAAGGGAGGCGTTATTTGTAAAGATAAACGGAAAATCCATATGGGATATAGTTCAGATGAACATCAAAGAGGCTTACGAGTTCTTTGATAGTTTGAAACTTGAAGGTACCAAAGGTTTGGTGGCGCAAAGGATAGTCGGGGAGGTCAAGAAGCGCTTGAAGTTCCTTGATGATGTTGGTCTGGGCTACCTTACACTGGATAGGAGATCGGATACACTTTCCGGAGGAGAGGAGCAGAGGGTGAGATTGGCGACCCAGATAGGTTCGGGACTCTCGGGTGTGATTTATGTTTTGGATGAGCCTTCGGTGGGATTGCACCCCAGGGATGTTAGCAAACTCATAAACACCCTTAAAGCGCTTAGGGATTTGGGCAATACGGTGATAGTGGTTGAGCATGACGAGGAAACCATAAGAAGCGCGGATTGGATAATAGATTTGGGCCCTTACGCGGGAGTTTATGGCGGTGAGGTCGTAGCTGAGGGTAAAGTTGAAGACATAATAAACAATCCCAAATCCTTAACGGGTGAATACTTAGCGGGTAAGAAAAGCATACCTATACCCCCAGCGAGGAGGAAACCCAAGGGTGAGTACATTAAGATCATAGGGGCGAGGGCAAACAACTTAAAGAATATAACCGTGAGCATACCGTTGGGCCTTTTCGTGGTTATAACGGGTGTATCCGGATCAGGTAAATCCACTTTGATATACGATATACTCTACAAGGCGCTGGCCAAAAAGCTTTATAAGGCTAAGGAAGATCCGGCGGAGCATGATGCTATATATGGAATGGAGTATATAGATCGGGTGATAGATGTTGATCAATCCCCCATAGGCAGGACCCCGAGGAGTAATCCGGCGACATATACGGGTGTATTTACATACATAAGGGACTTCTACGCCAAACTTCCAGAATCCAGGGCCAGGGGTTTCAGGCCTTCCCACTTCTCCTTCAATATGAAAGGGGGCAGGTGCGAAGCCTGTGAAGGCGAGGGTTATATAAGGATAGAGATGCATTTCCTTCCCGATGTGTATGTTCCCTGCGAAGTATGTAGGGGTACCAGGTACAATTCGGAGGTCCTTGAAGTGAAATATAAGGGTAAGTCCATAGCGGATGTGCTTAACATGACGGTTGATGAGGCTTTGGAATTCTTTGAGGATGTCCCTTCCATAAGAAGGAAACTTCAAATAATGTCCGATGTGGGACTCGGATATATAAAGCTCGGACAACCTTCAACCACACTCTCAGGAGGTGAAGCCCAAAGGATAAAACTAGCGAGGGAACTCTCAAAGATGCCAACGGGAAGAACCATATACATACTTGATGAACCAACGACGGGTCTGCACTTTGACGATGTGAAGAAACTCATAAATGTTCTTCACAGGTTCGTTGATAATGGAAATACGGTTATAGTTATAGAGCATAACTTGGATGTGATAAAGAACGCCGATTGGATAATAGATCTGGGTCCAGAGGGTGGAGATGAAGGTGGATATGTGGTCGCCCAGGGCACGCCTGAGGATATAGCCAAAGCCGAGAACTCTTATACTGGTGCTTATCTTAGGGAAATTCTCGGCGTTGAAACTTTACAACCTTAAAATGTAGAGTTGAACAAGAAGGACCTGGACGCGTTGGCTTACAGAATCTATGAAATGGGGTTGGGCAGTGTAGGTATATTTTTCCTTGAAAGCATGAAACCCTTGAACAATGTCGCCTTTAACCTTGGATTATTTTCAAAACCCTTCGCGGAGGTATTCCTGAAAGAGGAAGTTTATGAGCGTATATTGGATGTTATCAAAGACAAGGACGCGTTGGAATATATTATAACCAAACTGGAGGAGTTGGAAGATGGTAATGTGGATTCTCGCGCAGATTGAGGTTTTGAGACCCTTGGAAACCTTTGCGGGCCCATCAACCGAGGTTGTTCTTCTCATAGATGTTTCGGGTAGTATGGTCAAACTTGATCCGGAAGGTTTGGCTCGCGAAGGTTCAAAAATGGTGAATGATATAGCGGATGTATTACAGGCTGGTGTGAAGGTGAGCGTTATATTTTACGGTGAAAACAGTAGGACCATAGCCGTAGGATTGAATCCTTCCGAGGTTAAAAGCATCCTCTTAGATTCCCTTAAATCCGTAAAACCCGAAAAATATTCCGATGTAAGGTCCGCTTTAAGATTGGCAAAGAAAATACTTAAAGATAGATCGGAGAAAAGGAGGGCGTTCGTTATAATACTCACGGATGGGAGACTAAGACAGGATGATATACCACCAGAAGAAGATTTAACGAACTACTTGGCCACATTATCCTCCTTATCGGCGGACTTTAAGGATAACAATTGGGAGATATACACTTTCAGCACTCAGGAACCCGAGCAGGTTCTGAAAGAGATAAGCACATTCTCCGGAGGATCATACACAAAGTTGGATAACTTGGGAGAACTCTCCAAAAAATTCCTAAGCATGATAGAAAGCAAAGTGGTCAGATTCAGGGTTGATGTTCATCCGAATTCATTGGTTGAACTTCCCGTTGAGGAAGGAGTCGCAGAGATAGGCTTGGTTTTGGGGTATGATCCCAAGAAGAAGCATTATCTCAAGATCTATGATCCGGATGGGAAGGTTGTGAAAGGTGATAGAAAAGAAGGTAGGGGTTATATAATAGTAACTGTAAAAAATCCGAAACCGGGGAGATGGAAGTTTGAAATATCAAAAGGCGCCACGGTTTTGCTTTCAATGGCAATACCGAGGATCGTATCCCCCACGAGCGAGCATCCTTATACTGAGCCCGTTGTAGTCAGACTCCGCCTTGATCCCATACTCCCAAAACATCCCGATTGGAAAAACTTTAAAGCGAAAATATATATTGAGTATCCAACAGGAAGGCAGGTGGTTTATGACCTGTACGATGATGGAAAGCATGAGGATGAGATGCAGGGTGATGGTGTATTTGGAAGGAACATAGGCAAATTACCGGAAGGAGAATACACCTTTACGGTCGTGGTAAATCACAAGCCCACGAACGCGGAGATCAGGGTAAGGAAGAAGGTGAAGCTGGTATATATACCTATACCTAAGATAACGGTTGAGGGGCCTTGGATCATAGGGAGACCGCTGAGATTGGGTATAGGAATATCAAACAGAAGTGGAAAGGTATTTACGGAGGAGAAATATACGCTGAAAGTAACGGATCCAAAAGGGAATTCTATGGATATAAAGCTTGAACCCGATAAGTTCGGGCAATGGTTCGGATATTATGATAAGACCTTCTATCCTGGTAAATACAGGGTTACGGGTTTTGCGAGCGTGGCTGTAAAAGATTCCAACCTTATAAGAAGGTTTTCCAATCTGAAAGTTGAAGATACCTTTTCCTTATGTATAGATTTCTTTAAATCCAAGGTTCCCTCTTTTCTCTTCTTCGGCCAGATGCCTGGAAGGACATATAAACATAAACTGACTCTATTAAACTACTGCGATAAGGATGTAAGGATAAAGATAAGTCATGCGAGATCCGTTTTCTCGGATACCGTAAAGGATAAAACCATCCCAGAATCCCAAAGACCCAGCTTTGGAAAGATACCCCAACTTGAAATTCCCGCCGCGAAGGGGGAGCAACCGACCGCCGGCTATCTCGTATATGACTGGATTGTGCCCAAGGATGTCGTTTCGGGCACTTATAACATCAAACTCCGAGGTACGCAGGCACCTATGTACAGGCCGATAGAGCTCATCTATCCTTCAAAAGTGGGCTCTTGGAAACAGGTTTGGCTAACCACATTCGGAATAGGTATCCTGGCCGTTGGTGGGGCTTTTGGATTTTGGTACTTCATGAGCAGATGAGCGGTTATCTCTTACTTCAACCGCTTATATTCGGTAGATGGGATTTATCCTTATCGGTTGGCAACGATGAAAGAGGATACTATACGAGGCTTGATATGGCGGGTGAATGGTTGATAGCGGGAGAGGATATGGCTCTGATATTCGTTATGCCCTTCGTATATAATTCCGAAGGGTATTCTTTAACCGATACCAAGATGGGGGCAAAGGTCAGATTTCTTGAGCAGGGGTTCATAAGCCTTTACGCGTACTTACCCACAGGGAAACTTTCAAGTAGGAATCCCGGTGCGGGTTTAAAGTTTCTAAGGTATATCAAAAGGGATTCATCCTTTGGAATACTCTATAACCTTGAAGGTATATTTACGGCATCAATGGATACCAACGAGTACGCCTTCTACAACAAGGTTTCCGAAAGGAGGGCTTACAGGCATATGGTGGCGGAGATCCTGATGTATAGAGGTATAGGTGAAACTATGGGGATGGGTTTTGGTATTCGCGGTGATTACGCTTACTCTTTAAATCAGGTTTGGATGTCCTTAAACGCGGGTTTTTATATAGCTCCTTACATTGAGATCGGAGGAAGATATTACCTCTATAAACCGAGGCCGGAGATTTTCGGTATATACATACTCGGAAACTTCTTTATATGATAGATCATCTGACATTTTTCAGAAAAAATATAAAGAAAAACTTACTAATATTGGCTGGTCCAGAGCAGTATCCTGCAAGGGCGATAGTTGAGGAGTATAGGAGGAGAATAAGGGCCGATAATGTATTCATCTTATGGGCTGATGAGGAGAATCTATTGGAAAATCTCATAAGTAAGCTGTCTTCGGGTATATTCGCGAAGAATGTGGTGTGGATCAAGGGTTTTGAGAGGGTAAAGAATTACGGAAAACTGCTGAACGAGATCGTAAATTCGGCCAAGAGGTATGAAGGATGCGTTATTTCTGTATATGACGATGCTGAGAGATTAAAAACTTATGAAAGCGATAAGGTTCTCTTGATAAATATGAGAAATTTAACACCCAACGAATTTGATAAGTGGATTAAAAAACATCTACCTTGGGTGATCAGTCGCCCCGACTTAAAAAATTTTCTTACGGACATCTTCAAAGGTATGAGTCTATCGGAGGTTTATTTGGAGATAGAGAAGCTTAAACTCTACTCGGACAAACCAGCGCGGGAATCTTTAAACCTGATATGGCAGAGTTATACACCGAAGATATTTGAACTTACGCATAATATATTGAATGGAAACCTTGAAGATGCCTACGCGATAATAGATGAACTTCGCAATCATGGAGACAATCCTGCAAACATCGTGGCATTTCTGTTGAGAGAGCTTGAAGTACTTGTGGAGATGAAGTTGGGATTTCAGGTTCCGAGGAATAAATATCTCAGATTTAGAAGGTATTTCCAATGGATATCCGAGGGGGAACTGAGTGAGGCTTTGAATCTTTTAAAGACGGCGGACTTTAATATAAAAGGTAGAGTGCGGGGGAACTCCCAGTGGGCATACCTGAAATTGGTCGTTAAGGATTTGATAGGATTACTCGGTAAGAAGCCTTATGAGGACTCTCGTAATAAGACTATCGGCCTTAGGTGATGTTGTACTCTCAACGGCGGTAATTGAATACTTGTATAAAAAATCAAAGGTTGATTTCTTGGTTTATAGAGAATTTGCCGAGATATTTGATTCCGATCCCAGGATAGATAGAGTCTGGAAGGTTGATAGAAGAGGGAAGAACTTCGGTTTGCTGATTGACACCTTAAAATCCCAGAGTTATGATCTGATCATAGACTTACAAGTGAAACCTTTTACGATGCTACTCGGAAGGAAACTCGGATTTCCATACTTCCGCGTGGATAAGTTATCCTTTCAAAGGAGATTGCATGTATGGTTCGGTTTAAGTGCCGGTTTTGAAAAGGTTTGGCTTAGATATGCCCAACAGGTTGCGGGTCTTTTCGGTGATGAGGCTCATAACCTTAAACCCAAAATCTATCCATCGGAAACATCGGTGCCCTTTGATCTCCCCACAGATTATGTGATATTGGCACCTGAGGCCAGCACTATGTTGAAAAGATGGAGTTTTGAAAACTTCATAAAGTTGGCGAAACTTTTAAGGGATAAGGATATAAGTCCCGTATGGATAGGAAGGGAATCCTACCCAGATGTCAATGTCGGTTTGGACCTAAGGGGTAAGACGGATTTGAAGCAGGTTATAAGTATAATTCATAAGGCGAAGCTCGTAGTTGGAAACGATAGCGCCATCGTACATATCGCTTATGCGCTTGATGTTCCAAGAGTCGTAATAATGGGTCCTACAACGAAATCCCTAGGCTTCATATCCGATGATACTACCGTAATTGAGAACGATTTAAAATGTCGCCCATGCTCAACGAATGGGGGTGGAAGATGCTGGCGAGGTGATAGAAGATGCCTTGAAATAGAACCCGAGAGAGTACTATCTACGATCCTTGAACTCTTTCATCGTACATCTTAGAGAACTTTTCATAATCAAAATCCGTAGGGAGGTCCTGCTCCTTTTGGGATTTTCTTTTCTTTTTTGGCCGATTTTTATAAACGGGAAATTCCCCTTCAAACCGACTTATGTTGAAACTTTCAAGCATTTCCTTCTCTTCCTTCAATGTATTTATGAAGGGCTTCCTTTCAACTGTGGGTTTTGAGGCGCTCAGTTCATTTAAATATCTGTCCAGTTCATCGGGATCCCAAACGCTGACATTCGGATGCACACTCTTCGCTTTGTTGGAAAGGGCCTTATCACGGGTAACGAGTATTATGGTTTCATCCTTATGTTCTTTCAGATATTCTATTATCCAATCATCGGCCTTCCTACCCCTACCCACCCACTTTATATAATTGCCGCTTCTATGACCTTCTAGTTCCCCATCAAACACGAACAGAAATCTCTTACCGTGTCTTTCCAAAATCTTTATAGTTTTCTTTGAAAGATCAAAGATCTCCTTGGGTGTGGCGTGCTTGTGCTTTGAAAGGATATAATTGAAGGCATCTACGATTATCAACCCGAAATTTTAAGGGGGATGAGGGATAGATATGAGGAAAACAAGACAAGTTCCGATCTCAGGAAAAAACGGAGTTTTACGGTCTTAAAAGGATAAATTTTATTTCCTTGGAGCCACTCGTAAAAGCAACTTTTATATCGCTATCAATAACACTATATTCACACTCGCAAAATCCAAGTATTACGCCAAAAGTCTAAAAGCACCTTTTAACCTTGATGAAGTATTGAGAGCGGTTTTGGATGTAGGACGGTTTTTAAGGGAAAACTTACACAAACCCAGAAAACTCTACGATTTTCTTATAGAAGCCTCCGAAAGATACAAGCAAGTTGCAGTAAAGCAACGCCTTAATATCTTTGCAATTCCTAATCCTGACGATTTTCAACCTTATAATATCAACAACAGCATGAAGGAACTAATTGACAAAATTCAAAACCCAGACCTAAAAATCATAGCTTATATTCTCCTCTATCAAAACGAAAAACTTGACGATATAAGCAAAGATATTGCAGAGATAAAGGAAGATATTGCGGGTATAAAGGATTTAATGGAGAGCGAGGTATGGAATAGGGAGTTGCATCTTGTAGGTAGTTCAAAGGTGAAGCCGAAGAACATAAAGGTGATACTCAAACCTGATCTTGAAAGCAGGAGGAAATATGCCGATGCGGTTTATATTTATGAGGATAAAGGTGAGTTAGTCGCCCGTATAGTTGAAGCCAAAAGTAGTCCCAAAATAGATCCCGAGGTATTGAGGGAGAAGTTTAAGAATACGGAGGAATATGTAAAGGAGGCGGGTTATAATGTTAATAGGTTTGAGTGGATTTTGTCCGTTCCTGAGGTTGTAAATGTTCCTTCGCTTGAAGGGATCAAAGTGATAAAGAACCCGGAGGTTATGGATGAAGATGAGTAAGAAGGAGATAAAGGCGGTATTGTTGAGGAGAAGGGGGTTCAAAATTCGTGAAATAGCGGCTTTGTTAGAAGTTTCCGAAAGAACGGTTAAAAGATGGTTAAAGAAGTCAAGAGAGTGTAATCCTGCTTTATTGGACTATTTTGTGCGTAGTATAATGCCTACCTGATTATGACCTTATGTAAGGAATTCTTCGTTTTTACGATATACAAACCCCTGCTAAGAGGTATGTATCCCTTTCCCTCGGTGATCTTTCTTCCATCAACGGTGAATACGGAGGATTCATCATTAACATACACCCCACCTGAAAGTACATCTATATTGCCACTTTTGGCTACGCTTTCATAAACTCCGACTATTGACGATACATCAACCACCCATATACCCCTTCCGTGTGTTGCAACATACAGCTTTCTATAAGGCAAGTTAAGATCCAAGTTATATACTATGACATTCGGCAAGCCTGCTATCTTTATATAATTGCTGTGATCGGTCGTATAATATACGCCGTCATCCATTCCCACGAATATCACAGGTGGATCGGATCTGAAATCCACTGCCAATGTACGTGTGTTTTTCCCCGTGGGAAGATCCCCGGTTATATCCATCCAGCTGTCCCCCGCATCGGTGGAATGTAAAATCCTCTGTCCCGAAGATTTCCTTAGAAGAATATATATATCCGCGCTGTTATTCGGATTAACCCAAATTTCCGTTATGGCACCGCTTGAAGGCAAGAACTTCATAACCCAAGTTGAACCCCCATCCGGCGTCATATAAAATCTTCCATTGCTTGAACCAGTGTATATAGTATCGGGATTCGTATGGGATATCGCGGCGGAGAGTAAATATCCGCTTCCTCCTGTTAGATCTCCACTTATGCTCGTCCAAGTGTTTCCTCCATCCGTAGATTTCCATAGTCTATGGGAACCAACGAATATCGTCGGCGTTCCGTCGTAAGAACTTTCAAGAGGCCCATTCGCCCATGAAACCCTATCGTATCTCCAAGGAGCGCTGATATACCTGTCAAATACCACCGAACTTCCATTCCATCTGAATCTATAAAGGGGATTTGTGTAAATGTAAGATGTATAAAAATAACTCGGATTATCCAATCTCCAAAGTACGGGACCTCCGTCTCCTCCCGATACCTCATCCCATATTAAACTTCCAGTGTAAAAAGGTGTTCCGTTGTCCTGAGTTCCTCCCACGACAAGAAGCGTATCCGTAGGGTGGGCATCCAATGTGTAAAACTGGGTTATGCCTAAGGTTTGATTGAGATTCACCCAAGAGTTTCCGTTATCATAGCTCTTCCATACACCTCCATCGCATGCCACCCAAAGGACATTTCCAGCCCCGTATGCCATATGATGTATATCCGGATGGACATGGCCGTAAGGATCCCTATCCGTTATATCCTCCCAGGTTATCCCTCCATCCAGACTCCTAACTATTCCATAAACGGATGAATTGTATGGATACTGGCCACCGGCGAGTACTATATTAGGATCATCAGGATGCACCACGATGGTGTGATTGTAAAATCCTTGAAAGCCTAAATAATTGGGTGTGTTGCTCAATAATGTCCAAGTATTTCCACCATCCGTAGTCTTATAGAAATACTTCAAGGAGTAATCGCTGTCTCCAAAACCTACGTACATTACATCGGGATTGCTTCGTGATATTCCTATCTGCGCCCTGAAATAACCCGTTCTCGGAAGAGAAGTTATTACACTCCATGTGTTTCCACCGTCGGTGGATTTATATATACCTGAATATAGCGTTGCGGCGAACAGTACATTGGGATTATCCTCCCTATAAACCAGGTCATTAACATTATCCCCCGATAGAACATTCGTCCATGTTGCACCTCCATCCGTACTCTTAACTACACCTTTGCTTCCTGCGACGAGTATGATATTCGTATCCGTCGGCAGTACTATGATCCTTGATATGTAATATCCCACAACATCTGGGGATGCGACCTTAACCCATGTGTTTCCTCCATCCGTGGATTTGAAGAGTCCATCGCCGGGAAAACATACGGAGCAGTAGTGAAGCTCTCCCGTCCCATACCAGATAACATTGGTGTTCAAAGGATTAAAAGCCAACGCTCCCCCTGTCAGTACAGGTAGATTGTCCGTTAGAGGCTCCCATGTATTCCCACCGTCCGTCGTTCTCCATACACCCCCACCGGCGGACGATATATATGCGACTCCCGTATCTGTGGGATGAGGTAATACGAAGGAGACCCTTCCACTGGCCTTCCCATCAGAATATCCAACCCCTTCAATCGGCATGGGACCTAAAAACCTTACGGGTAATGGATAGGACCTTTTGGTAAATACCTCACCCACCTTTGCCCAGTTACCTTTATTCCTCGCCCTAGCTTCAAGACTATCGGGCCCTAAAAATTCTATATCTCCTATCTCACTTAGTATCCAAATCATCCCAGATATTTTAAGGCGGAAAGACTTTTCATTCAAGAGTAATAGGTTGATCATCTTTATAATAGTCTCCTCATGAAAAGACTAATTGCTCTTTTGATGGGTATGTTTTTGGCTCTACCGGCCTATGCCATCGGTTTCTGGTTTAGCGCCGGTGGCAATGCAGGTATGGTATCACATGGGGATTTATGGTTAAAGGCGGTCATAGGTGGCACCTCATCCGATACCACCCTCGGTTCAAGTGGGAGCGGTACCCTCTACGGCGCGGAGGCGTACGCAGGTTTAAGCCTATACCCTATACCCGTAATTTTCGGAGCAGGTGTAGGCTATCTTTTGGGTTCGGGAAGTACAACCAACAAAGCTGGTAATATGGAAATTAAAAGTGATTGGGATGCTACGCTCTTGAAAGTTAAAATTCCGGTGGCTTACAAAAATTCCGCCGGAAAGCCCTTTGCTTTAGCTAAGGGGTGAAAGGCGAAAAAAAGGGTCTGAAAAGGAGAGCTAATCCATGCGAATAACCCGCTTCCACATAATAACCCAAAAAGTTCCCACTAAGTATTATCCACTCTTAAAAGAACTAAGGCTGGAAGCGGGCAGAGTCTGGTCAGATAGCCTTAATCTCTTCTTTGAACTCCTCAAACAAAACTCTCAAACTCCAAAAAAGTCTCAAATCCAAAGGCTTATTAAATCTTCCCTCTTGCACTCTCAAACCACTCAGGCTATTCAGGATAGGCTCTTTGGAGCAATAAAGAGCTACTTTAAAAACAAAAAGAAAAATCCCAACGCTAAGGTTCCCAAACCGAGAAGGTTTTATAACCTCATTTGGAAAGACCAGGCTATTCGGTATAAAGACGGGGAAATACTTTTGCCTCTTTCAAAGAAAAGCGGGATAACCTTGTCAATACAGCTCAGAGAAAGGAAAAGGGGGTATTTAGAGGAACTGCTAAACGCTGGAGCACAAATAAGGCAAGCGGAAATAGTTTTTAAAGGCTTTGAATACCGTTTAATTTTGCTTGTTAAAGAAGTCGTTGAGATAGAACCTCCCGATAAAAGGAAGGTTGTAGCTCTGGATTTGGGAGAGATACATCCCTTTGTAAGTTTTGACGGAGAGGAGGTTTTAATTTGGAATGGAAAGCTACTAAGAAGCTATAAACAGTTAAGGCTGAAGCTTATGGCTTTAAAGCAAAAACTATTAGCCAAGAAGCAAAAAGGAAGCAGGAGGTGGAAAAGGGTTAAAAGGAGCTTAGACAGACAAATAGCAAAGGTAGAGAGGAAGATAAAGGACTTAGAACACAAGCTAACGAGAGCATTTGTTAAATACTGCAAAGCCAAAGGAATAGGGACGGTAGTAATAGGAAAGCTAAAAGGGATAAGGGAGAGAACAAAATACGGCAAAAATACAAATCAAAAAATTCATTTGATGTGGAGGTTTAATAAGCTTTTGCAAAAGCTAAGGTATAAGCTTGAAGGAGAGGGCATAGTGGTGGTGGAGGAAGATGAGAGCTATACCACCCAACTATGCCCTGTGTGTGGGAACAAGCACAAGCCTAAGGACAGAAATTATGTGTGTTTTGTATGTGGCTTTAGCTACCACAGGGATGGGGTAGGAGCGATAAATCTATTCAAGAGATTTATGGAAAAAGTATCGGGGAGATTTGAACTCCCCGTAGATGGACTGACACGCCCTCAGGGGGTGAGATACTCCCTGAGTAGCTCAGGGTGGGTTCTACCCCCTACCCTGAGAAACCTCCTGCTAAGACAGGAGGAGTGTCATAGGATGAATTTACCTGCACTTGTGATACTCTTGGGAATCGCGCCGAGCTATAATTCGTTAAGTTTAAAAGATAAGCAAACGGATAGTACCGATACTTTCAATGGGATAGGATTCGGAATATTCGGAAACGGATATTTTAAACTCGGATCCGTAGGATTGGGCGGAGGCATCTTCTTTGATTTCTCTCCAAAGCTTACAAGGACAGAGGAGTTTGACCAAAACTTCACTTTAACATGGGGACCCACTAACACTATGAACTTCGGTGTAAATATAGGAATATTTTTCGCAACTGGTCTTTTGGAGTAAATACCTCAACCATAAAATCCTCAGTTATGACGGAAGTTTTCACGAAGGTAAAGGAGAATTTTTTGGAAGCTTTACTTTATGAGGAAACCATAAGGAAAAACCTCGGTTATCTCGCAAACAATGGGGCACTCATAGTTGATACCACACCTTATACAGGAAGATCCCCCAAAGATAAGTTTATAGTCCTTGATGAGAATACCGAGGATATAATATGGTGGGGTGAAGTGAATAGGCCATTTGATCCGGAAAAGTTCAAAACTCTTAAAGAGGAACTCTTGGAGTATCTATCCACCAAGGAGATTTATTCTCAGGATTTATTTGCAGGAAACCATCCAAATTATAGAATCGGCATAAAATTATACACCGAAAGCCCTTGGCATGCTTTATTTGCGAGAAACATGTTTTTAAGACCAACGAAGGAAGATCTCGTGAATTTCTCACCCACCTTAACCATATACCATGCGCCGTTCTTTAAGGCTGATCCATCTAAGCATGGAACGAGAAGCGAAGTATTTATAATCCTTAATCTTACATACAAGGAGATAATCATAGGGGGTACATCTTATGCGGGTGAGATCAAGAAATCCGTATTTACATATCTTAACTATCACTACCCTTTAAAAGGCGTTCTATCAATGCACTGTGGCGCAAATGTAGGTAGGAAAGGGGATGTCGCTCTTTTCTTCGGATTATCAGGTACGGGTAAGACCTCACTATCCACGGATCCTGAGCGTCCGTTGATAGGTGATGATGAGCATGGTTGGGCGGATGATGGAGTGTTTAACTTTGAGGGGGGATGCTACGCGAAGGTTATAAGGATAGACCCCGAAAAAGAGGCGGGCATATACAAAGCATCTACGAGATTCGGTACCATACTTGAAAATGTCGTATTTGATCCTCAAACTCGTGAAGTGAATTTTGATTCCCCTGAAAAGACGGAAAACACCAGATCCTCATACCCAATCCGCTTCCTTGATAACATAGTTCCAGAAGGAAAGGCTGGACATCCTAAGAATATATTCTTCTTAGCCCTTGATGCTTATGGTGTCCTCCCACCAATAGCCAAACTTGAGGAGGAACAAATAAGAACATATTTCTTGGCCGGATACACCTCCAAGATAGCAGGTACGGAAAGGGGTATAACCGAGCCTCAACCCACCTTCTCCGCATGTTTCGGGGCACCTTTCTTACCCTTAAATCCTAAGAAGTATGCCGATATGCTTATAGAAAAAGTTAAGAAGCACAATGTCAGTGTTTGGTTGGTAAATACCGGTTGGATAGAGGGTCCTTATGGGGAGGGACATAGAATAGACATAAGATACACCAGAAGGTTGATCTCCGCTGCATTAAATGGGGAGATTCAGGAACTTTTCAAGGATGAAATCTTCGGATTTCTAATTCCTAAGAAGATTGAGGGAATACCGGATAAAGTTCTGATCCCATGGGAAAGTTGGAAGGATAAGAAAGCATATAAAGAAAACGCCTTGAAGATAAAGAACCTAATAGAGGAGAACTCTAAAAGGTACAGCTGATATAATCCTCTCTATCCACCAAGTTTTTAACGGGTTTATTAATGATGAAATTCAGTATATTTTTGCAGGCCAACTGTAAAGCCTTTTCAAACATACCAGGTACTATATTTGAATTGTGCGGAGAACCTAAGAAATTTTCAAGTTCAAAGAAAGGATAATTTACCTTGAACTCCTCTCCCATAAAAGGTTCTCTCCACCAAACATCAAAACCCGCTTGAAATCTTGGGTTTCTTTTTAAATGCTCATAGAGATCCCTTTCATTGACTATATGGGCTCTTGCGACATTTATGAGTATGGCGTCTGGTTTCATAATTGATAGTTCTCTTGAAGTTATGAGATTGTAAGTGTGCTTGTTCAACGGAAGACTTATTATAATTATGTCGGAGTTTTTAAGTACATATTCCAAATCCTTCAATGTACCTATAAAATCCACGGGAAAATCCGTCTTGCCCGATGTGTTTATAGCCAGGATTTTGGTATCAAAGGCCTTTAAAAGTTTTGCGACTTCCCTTCCTATACCTCCAAAACCCAATATTCCCACCGTTTTCCCCCTGAGCATCTTATTGTATGTCTTTCTATCGTATATCCCACGCGAGAGTTTTATGTGATTTACCGTCAATCTCTTACACAGATCAAGTATCATACCCAGGACATGTTCAGCGATGGGTATGGAATACGCTCCTGAATTGCTCGCTATTATAACATTTTCTGGGATTTTATCATAGGGTAAGTGATCAACACCTGCATACACGCACTGTATGAATTTCAAGTTTTTTAATCTTTTGAATTCATCATCCGAAAATTCGGCTTTCGGATTCAGAGTTAATAATACATCAATCTTATCCAAACTCACCCCACCGATGCTCTTATAATAAACATTCGCTCTATCTTTTAATACATCCTCTATCACCGTTTTCCACTTATCTTTTACCGAAAATGAAACGAGCACATTATACTTGTTCATGATACAACGCTAAGCACCCGTTCAACGGCGCGATCCTCAAAAATCTTACCATTTTAGAATCTCCTCGTATGTTATTTTTTTACCTCTCCTAGCTTTTATCTCTATGAACATTATTTTGCGTATATGCTTTAAATATTCCTCCTTAAAAATCACAAATCCATTATTTAATTTGATGAAATTTTTGTTAAAAACCTCCAAGGCGTTTTGCAATTTGGTTTTTGTACTTTCTTTCACCCGTGGATTGCTGATCTTGTTTTTTAGTTCATAGAGATCGATAACTAAGTATGGCACTTCCACAACTATATCAGCATACTTTCGCTGTCTTCTTGTAAATCTTCTATCCGAGGCTTCTCTTCTGTATGACACTTTCTTAACTTGAATCGCAATTTTTACCTCGTTTAATTCTACAATTGAATCTATTCCCATCATATCTAACTCTGGGGTAGATATTAACTTTTCATCAAATAACGCATTCCATAAATATTGAAAATGAAATTGTGTTAAAATAGACATCCAAATCCTGTACAGTCTTGCTTTAAATCCTTCTTCCACAAATTGTAAAGAACAACCATAAAAATATTTCTTTATGAAATCATAGATGTACGGATTTAATTTTTCATTCCAATAAATTTTAAAGACATCATCATAGTCTTTAAAGTCAGTTGTATCCCAATAATATCTATAGTATATTTCAAGAGGCAATAAATCTCGTGGCAAATCCTGCTCCACGGTTTTAATCATTCTTAAATGTGCATATTTCTGTATATCTATATTCCCAAGAAAGTTCTCAAATTTGGTTAAATCTTTCTTCCAGTTTCTTGTCATATTGATACCTCCTTTAACCTTTTTAGCTCTTCCTTCGTGGGTAAAGGGATTAGTTTCAATTGTGTTATATTAAAATGATAGGTTATATCCCTAAAAACATCTTTTACATACCTTTTGACGATTTCAGAATTGAGGAAGCTTACAACTTCTTCATCGGTAAGGTCAAATCTCATATTAGTCAGTGTGCGTTTCCTCAGTAGATGATAAACATCCCCCATCCATGGATACGCCTTATAATCGTAAGCCGCACCGACCTGTCCATCTCCTCTGAAACCCAAACCTACGACAATATGTGGTTTATCAAAGAATTTTCTTAATTTTGTTTTCTTTGTAAGTTCAATCCAATATCCAGTAATCGGTTCATATACAACCTTCCCTATTTTAAGGTTTCTACCGTTTAAGATCGGAAGAAAATTTTTATCTCCTATATAATCCTGAGATTTTATGACATCTGGGTTATGTTTAATTTCCGGCGTTCTGGGAGAGATTCTTATAGCATATACATCACCAATGCGAAAACTACAAATTTCATCCACTTTCTTGCTGAATTCCGTAGAAAATAAAACGATATCTCCTTTCCAATCCTCATTTTTGGTTATCAGTTTTGGATTTCCACTGTTATAATCATATAAATATAATTTGTTCTTTTCAACCGACGACTTTATAAATTTCAGCACTACGGTGGTAACATCCGCTTCAGGTTTGAAAACATCGGAACCCATATAAATAATCTCTGTTTTCCCATTTCTCGCCAAAAACTCACGAAGTTTTCTAAACTCGTCAAGTATCATAAAGGTCGCTGGAACAATAAAGATCAATTGCCCTTCATTCCTTAGCAGATTTACCGATTTCTCAATAAAAGCACCGTATAAGTTATATTTTCCATACCAAGTCTCATAAAGTCGCTTGTATATGTTCTTCGTTTCATCGTCTATCTTTATCGTATAATGTTCCGATAAACTGGGAATTCCATAAGGAGGATTACCGATTATTATATCAAAGTAATTATTCGTTTCCCACAGCAGGTAATCGTAATGAATAATTTCCACATCCTCGCTTAAATACCTATATACATATTCAACCATGTCCCGATTTATTTCCACGCCTATCATCTTGGAGGTTCGTTTAAAAATATGAGGTTTATTTTTCTTAATCCCATATAAAAATTGACACACTGCACACGCCGGTTCAAGGATTTTTAAATCACCATGAGCTAAACGATCCTCGTTTATTAGACTTACCATAAAATCCACAACCCATTGAGGTGTAAAGAATATCCCTAAATCTTTCTTTATATGATGGATCTTACGGCTTATTTCGGACATGCAAGTCTCATTTAACATTACAAATAAATGGAGCGGAGGGGACTTGAACCCCCGACCTCCGGAGTGCGATTCCGGCGCTCTCCCACCTGAGCTACCGCCCCAGATGAAGAAGGTATTATAAAGTTGAATATCTTTACCTGACGATTATCCTCCTTACCCCCTTATCGTATCTTATAAAATAAACCCCTCTCGGCAACCTGCCAAAACCTTCTCCCGAATAAACCTTATTACCCCTAACATCGTATATCTCTATATACCTATCAGAATATACCTCACCGTTCTCTTTAACATAAACGGGATCATCATAACCAGCGGTGCAGG
>WGFI01000116.1 GCA_015492295.1 Caldifarciminota bacterium | reverse complement strand
TGGCCCTCTCACCCGGATACACAAGCCAGTACTCCTTAATCCCGGCTTTCTCGTATATCCTAAACTTCTCATACCTGTCCCTGTAATAACTCGTTGGTGATACTACCTCTACAACTAAGTCAGGAGGGCCAAATAACCTACCTTCCTTTATATTCTTTAAGCTTTCCTTGGATATAAAGACTATATCAGGCTGAACAACGATGTCCTCACTTAGTATAACATCAAAAGGGGAGTATATAATTTGACCCATTGAACCTTCTTTTACAAATTTCCACAGTATAAACTCTAAATCTCTTGAAATCCTTTGATGCTCAAAGTTGGGTGCAGGCATCTCATATAACCTCCCGTTTAAGACTTCATACCTCTTATCATCGTTGAGCTCCAAGTAATCCCTATAAGTCCAGATTTTCTCCTTAACCTTCATTAAAAACCTCCTCTTTCTCTATGTACGATTCTGATTCCTACCTTATAACCACTTTCTGGGTCTTACCGTCCATTTTTATGAAGTAAGCGCCGGGTTTAAGATTTACCTTCCCTTTACCTTTAAATATCAACCTTCCGTTAAGAGTATATATCTCTCCTTTCCTTCGGAGTTCAACGGATCTGCTTTCAACTTTGATCGTACCCTCATGTTCCTTCGTATTCTCACCAACGCTCAGCTCATCATCACCTGCTAGTGCGCAGGTTAATACTGTCCAGTAAAGATCCCAATCGGTTGCTGAAAAGTTATATACCCACAATGCTCCAAACCACCAATTTCCAAAGGCGCTTGGGGTGATCTTATATGTGGTTCCGTTTATTTGCCACCAATTCTGCCACAATCCTCCTCCCGAGAAAGAAGGTGGTGGAGGTGTTGATATCGTATCCGCCGGTATCGTTCCACAGTATTCAGGTCCCCATACAGTCGGTGAAGTCCAGGACGCTTTCATAACTGCTACTCTGAAAGTGTTGTTATAAACCGTGTAAGGCTCCGAGCAGAGGGGACCGTCAAATGTATTTGGGCATTTATGATAAAATGCGGCGTGAAACTCATCCGCCGAAGTCGCGGTTATTCCAGGACACCACTGCCACCTGGCCTCCGTATGAACCGTAGGTGTTCTACTCTCAACCGTTGAGTTATCCACGGAGAACCAGGTCCATCCTAATGGAGGAATACCAGTCGCATAAAGCCCATGTATATCCGCATCGGTTGCAGACCATTGCCTTTCAAATAGTACCAAGCTTCTGGTGGAAGCTGTACTTAAACTCCTTGAGACCGCAAGCCAAGGCTGATTTATAGGATAAGCGTGGGTATATATGGTCGTACTCGTCCAAGTATTTCCCCATCCACCGCTTGCATCCGTAAATAAGTGTTCTATACGGTTATCATTACAAGGATCCGTACAACTTGCAGGGTTCTTCCAGTTATAAACCGCCTGAATCGTATTATCTCCACCATCAGCGGCATTACAAACCGATGAGCTACCCCTTGGGTCGTTGGTGGTTTCAAGCATTATCTGATTGTTGTCATACGCGGATCCATTTCTCGCGGGACCGTTATACACTATACTCCAAGTCGCACCGCAATCCGTGCTTCTGGCTATTTTAACACCGTAGGCATCCCTATAACCATCACCATCCTGATCGGGGAAAAGGGCATCCGAAAGTTTATTCATACCTATAAACCACCAATTATCCAAGGCAGTACAAGCGCAGGTGGTCCATTGGCCGGCGCATGAAGGATCCCCCCAATTGAACTCGGCATTCACATAGGGGGTTATGGTTATATCAGCAGAAACATCAACCCATGTTGAAGTATTAAAAGTGAAAGGATTGGATACATGGAAAGTGAATGCCCCCACATCGTAATCAGGATAGTAAAAATCGCTCGTATATGCCACCGTTAATATCTTCCTATAATCCTCCTCCCCTATCGCAGGTTCTCCTACATTGTAGCTTGAATTTTGTATGCAGAACCAGAGGTTCCAACTGTTTCCTTGATCTATGGACCTTGCTACGACCACGCATTCGTTAGTATGAGTAACGGCACACCAAGTATTACATGGATATACGCTGAAAGCCGCGACCAATGTATCCGCGCTTCCGACTTCCACTATGGTCGGATTGTATTCGTAGGCTCCGCTGGCTGCAACCGCTATATTGCTCCAATTCGTACCATCCAACGGAGTGATTATCCCATCATTCCATTTGAAAGGCTTTTTGAGCGCATTTGGGTTGGGCGGTGCTATCTTTGCGGGTTCCAAGTTTGCTTTAATCTTCCTGGCATAACTCTCATCCTGTATCGCCTTAGCGAGTCTAACGGCGTCATCTATGTAATCTTCAAGGAATACGAAATCCCAAGGATCAAAGCTGCTCTCAAATCTCGCCTTGTACTCCAATATCTTAGCGTTCAAAGGATGCTCCCCGAAACATCGCTTCCCCTTCATTCTTAGCCTGGTGCATACCGCCTCCTTACCGTTCTTCTCATAGTACTCGTTGAGTATTGGTCTAACAGAATTCCAGGTTGCCAGTAATGAAGGGAGCTTCTTCAAGGCGTATTGAAGGTTGAAGTTATCAACCCTCTTCTGTCTTTCAGGTGACCAGCCCGTGAAAGGGGCGGTTATTCCTATATTATCCTTTCCCTCTACACTATAATTATACCCACCCATGGGCTTTTCCTCAGCCCTTCCAAACTTTGCCCTTAATGTTGGCGTTGAATTTATTATAACCCATATCATGATATGGTATTTTATGGATGAAACGGTTTCTTGTCAAGGGGGCGGGCAACAAGGTTTTTCATTTGGGTTTCCAGAACGAAGGGTTTAATATTTCCCAATTTTTGGGTTTTTGACCTAGTTGAAATATAGTTTTTAAGAGCTCCCCTCAGTTTTTCCCATCTTAACGGTTTCAATTGTCCTAAGGAAACGGCATGGGCATAATACGGATTTTTTCTGAACTCCATTTCCAACGATTCGCAGAACTTGGAGATAACATTATCTTTCTCATCCGTATCAATGACCACAGTGTAGAATCTTCCTTCCTCATTTACCACAGGTATAATTTGCAAGAAATGGAATTTTAAGGGTATCTTCTTTAAAACATTTTCGATGCATTCCTTTACGAATATTTCGCTGAGTTTTTCCCCAACCATATCCGAAACTCTATCATCCCTACCTATGAAATCAACTACGGGCAAACCATTGTAAAATCCTAAAACCTTTATCAGATCCTCCGTATCGTATCTATACAATCCCCCCGATGTGGTTATGATCACCTTATAAATCCTCCCTTCCTCCAATTCGTTCATCTCAACAAAATCCCCGCTGTCCTTACATAGGAATTCATAATAATGGCTCTTATATGAAATTACGCATCCATCCGCATCTTCCAGGGGAAACGAAACTATACCTTCCGTGAGCAGCAGCCCCTTGGGTTGGAAGTGAGAGTACTTGAAGATTCTTTTCAATTTCTCGGCAAAATACTTTGAATCGGAGGACATCCAGCAGGATATGAATCTCAGATCCTTCCACAAATTCGCGTACTCCATACCCGATGAAAATACCCTTTCAATGAACCTCGCCCTACCTATATTCGGTTTCAAACTTAAAGTGTTTCCGTCGGGTAAGAGGATCTCGCCGTCATATATTCCTTTTACTAAGTCTTCAATATTTTCACAAATATAATCCAGTATTACGAGAAGAAATGTGGGACTCCAAAGGGATAACCATGTTAGGTTCCCTTCCCTCAGAAGGTATAAGGATACTAAAAATTTAAAGTTTTCCAAGAATTTGCATTTTGTTATACTGTGAGGCACCGCTTGAAGTTTATCTATGATATAACCGTAAAGACCGAAATATTCGTTGTCTTCCAGAAAACCTATCCTCACCTTTGACGGAGGAAATTTGATGTTCATTGAAGGGGTTATAACCCAGTATGCTTTTCCGCTCTTTATATCGGGGAAATTTTTTAACACATCGTAAAGCCAGGGGAATATACCCATATCAAACTCCCTCCGCAGCGATTTGGTGTAAGGTATAAGTTTCATCCCAACGCTTCCTCCCGTTGGATGCAACAGAAATACATCTTCGCTCGTAAGTACATCCTTCTCCCCCTTCATTATGCGATGTATATACGGTTCAATATCTTTATATTTCAACACGGGCACCCTCCTTCTATACTCGCTTATATTACTTATGTCCTTAAAGCCGAATTCCCTACCAAAGAGCGTATCCCTGTTCCTTTCCAAAATCCTTTTCAATTTAAACCTCTGAACTTCAATGTAGTTATTCATATCCTTTAAGAAACTAAGGTAGTATCCCTTGGATATATGTTCAATGGCGCTATATATCAGTTTCAACATCTCCAAAGACGAACTTTAAACCCGCCCTCGTCATGTTATCCTCGCTTATTCGCGTTATACACACCAATTCAATTCCCATCACATAATGCGGATTCCTTTCAAGGAAATATCTAACATGGGGATTCTTCAAAAGGTTATGCGGTATGCGGGCGAGTTCCGGTTTCAATCTGTCGGCGGGTGGATCGGGTTTCACCAGACCCGACTTCTCATCAAACCAATTCCCAAACTTCTTCTTAGCGAAATGCACCGCTATGGATTTATAATGCTTCGGATAATCCCCTTTATGGTTCGGGTAGAATTTCTTGAAAAACAGTGGCAGCATTAAATAGGTCCTTATTCCCTTGCTGAGTAAAAGCCAATATAGGTTATTATAGATTCCGATACCTTCCCTAAGTACCTTACCGAAACCTTTAAACAGTTCCATCTGTCCCCAAAATCCCACATCTACAACCGTATCCCCCGAATAGAGAACCGTAATCTCCTCGTTGTTCACAACATCCGAGATGTACATTAGAGTTGTAAAACCGATCAGCTCATCCCCATGCATTATGAGTATAACCTTATCCTTCTCCTTTAAGTCCATAAGGAATTTTTCAGGGAGAACATTATCGTAATGCTTTTTCATGAGGTGAAGCATGCGCTCTATAATATTGCGCTTCAAATCTTTAACATCCAATATCTCGTATCTCATAATAGCCCGCATTCTAAATAGATAGGCGCATCCTTATCAAATTCTTCATAGTACCCATCCCAATCCACGAGATAAACATTACTACGATACCTTATTCCCCTATACCTTTTCAGGTAATCGGATAAGTCATTTTTCTCAAAGAAGCCTATTGAGAAGAAGTCATAATCCGTTAAATTCATAGCGCATCTTATAGCGACATCAATAACCTCGGGTTTTCTTGCTGTTAAGAAAGAGAGATAAAAGAATCGTAGGGTTTCTCCCACCCTTGGAAGTTTTGGATAGCCGAACAATTCAATTATTGGGGAAAACCTCCTCAGTATCCTATATATACCTCTATAACCCTTCACCACATATTGCTTATAATCCCTTTGGTCCCATATAGCAAAAGCACCCACAAGATTCCCATCTTTAAACACCATATAGAAATCCTCATATCCCAACCCATAAAATTCACCTTTCAATAGATCATCCTCTCTAAATACAGGATAAAACTGGTAGTTCCTCCCTATGCCGTTTAAGAAATCGGTTAGAATTCCAACGGAAACCTCATCGCATCTTCTTATAGAAAACCCAGGTGGCAATCCTATCTTCCTCGTTTTTATTGACAGAACCGTATATTTACCGAGGTATATATATGCAGGCATAAAATCCCTCCTCTTTTCAAGCATCCTTATGGCATAAGTGTTCTCTTCAAGTATGGTGGTATAAAAGAATCTGATGTTAGGAACATATCCTCTTAGAAACTCGTATCCTTTGTGTAGTAGGGGAACCCGTCTAACATATTCCCTCCTCCCCCTCAAAGAAAACAAATATCCAACATCCTCCTTAGAGCCGTTTATGAACATCTCCCTTATTGCGCATACCCCAAAACCCGCTATTTTATCATTTTTCCTGTCCCTAAGAACGACTATCTTAACATCTTTCCCCTCTTTGAGGAAGGATTTATAAGCATCGGGCCTCCTCGTGTAAAGCAAGCTTATACCTCCTTCAAAGTATTGCTCTTCCAAAATCTCTAAGAGTTCATTTCCATCGCTCTCCCCAGCGAGTTCATAAACATATCTACTTTGGGAGTTCATCCAAATTCTCCCCCAGCGGCAAGCCGTACTTACCATCAACCTCGGCCTTCAAGTTAAGGTTCTGTATTAAGAATGTATAAAGAAGTGGCAGGTTTGCCCTTCTCCTCATAAGGGAGCGGAATCTCTTGAATATTGAAGAGAATCTGAAAAATTCCTCCCTCGCATTTTTACATCTTTCGGAGAGCTCCTCCGGAGAAAAGTTTTTCGGTATAAATGTTATCTCACCGTATCTGTATCCCCTATCAAGCCACCATTGATCCTTTATTATCCTGTTCTCGGATTTCAGCCGTTGGTAGAGTGGAGTTCCTGGGAATGGCAAAAGATGGTTGAACGCCGCGAAGAAAAAGTCATGCTTCAACGCGAAATCCAATGCCATTTTGAACGATTCCTCATTGTCATAATCAAAACCGAACACGAAAGTGGCATATATATTTATACCCTCTGAATGCAACCTATTTACCAGCTCATCCCTATCTCCGAGTTTCACTATCCAGTCTTTTTTCATCTGTCTTAGGTTGGCCTCATCAAGGGATTCAAATCCTATTAAAAGCAACTGACATCCGCTTTTCCTCAATAATTTTAAAATCTCCTTATCCTTGGCAACGGTCAATGATGCCTGACTTGACCAGTATATCTTCAAAGGGGTTATCTCCTGACATAGTTTTTTCAAGAACATAGGATTACCCGCTATGTTGTCATCAACAAAGAAGAAGTATTTTCCCCCTGATCTCTCTATGTCCTCAACTATATCCCTTATGTTGCGATGATAGTATCTTGCATTATAATACGAGGTTATTGCGCAGAATTCACAGTGAAATGGGCAACCTCTACCGGTTTCAACCAAAGTCAAAGGTAAATACCTCTTGTTTTTATATATACTCCTATCCGGAATCAACCTGAAATGTGGAAACCCATAACCACCCTTATATACCCTTTTCAACTTATTGCCCCTTATATCCTCCAAAATTTCATCCCAAACATCCTCAACATTTCCTATCACTATGCTATCCGCATATTGCAAAGCCTCTTTCGGCATCAACGATACCTGATACCCGCCGAGGATAACTTTTCTACCTCTCTTTTTGAATTCACCCGCAATATCATAAGCCCTTCGTGCGGTATATGTTTCAACCGGTATCATCACGAGATCGGTATCCTCATCGTAATCTATCAGCTCCAACCTATCGTCATAGAAGCTCACCTCCCAATCCTTAGGAATCAAAGCCCTTAGGGTTGATATGACCAAAGGCTCCATCTTCCAAGTCTTTATATAATGCTTCCCCTTCTTCTTCCCTATAGCAGGCAAGACGAAGGTTATCTTCATTTTGATTTTATGATCTCGTCCAAATTAAGAAGCGTTTTCTCATTTGCTATTATCACCTTTATCTTATCCGAAAGTTTATCAACATAAAGATAACCGATATATTCAGGATTCTTTTTCAATTCCCTCGCGACTATGGATATAGCCTTGGCCTTTCCCCTTGCCTCAACCAACATCTTCTGAACATTCAAACTCTCCTTTTCTATCACATATCTCATCTTTAAAACTTCCTGCTCCGCTATCTTCTTTTCTTCAAGGGCTTTTTCGTAATCTGGGGTAAATTTCACATCCCTTATCATGGCATCTATCACCGTTATTCCGAGAGGTTCAAGTTTGCTCTTTATACCCTTCTTCAATTCCTCATCTATCTTATTCTTACCGAAGCTTATGAGCTCATCGGATGTATGGTTGGATATGATACTCTTTAAAGCAGCCTTGAACACGGGATATACGACCTTCTCATCGTAGTTCATTCCGAGATTCTTATGAACGAGCATAAGGTTTTCCTTGTTTATCTTATAAAGTAAGGTAGCTTCAAGCCCCACACTGACACCATCCGCGCTCGTTCCCCATATGGTACCTTCACCCTTCCTGCGGGCAGCCGTGCTTATGGTATATTCCTTTATCTGTAAGTCGTATTGATATATACTCTCTACGAAAGGTATTATGAAGTTTATACCTTCACCCACTATGGAATACCTTCTGAATATGTGATTGAATTTCACGCCCGCATATCCTTGTGGTATAACTTTGTAGGACATGGCGATTACTGCCAAAACAAGGGATACTATTATTATTACTATCAACTGGGGGGTTATGGTTATCTTTCTAACGGCCCTTATGTTTCCATGCTGTTCAACCAACACCTCTTGGGTTCCGTACCTGTAAAGCAGGTACGCGAGAAATATGATGATAAGTATAGGTATAACGATGTTTAGCAAATCGTAAAAGGTGACATTCATATTCTCTCTATAATGTAGTCCTCTATTATAGGGTTGGAAAACATCTCACGGGCGAGTTTCTCAACTATGCTCGTAGCATCCCTATCGGAATTAGCGTTTATTATTACCTCAACGGATTTCCCTATTCTCACATCATCCACTTTTATACCCATGTCGTTTATGACCTGTTTAACCGCCCTGCCTTGCGGATCCAAAAGCTCCTTCTTCGGCATAACTATAACCCTATATCTGTATTTCATAAACCGTGATATTATACCCCAGAAAAATTTCTCACCTTTATAATACTTGAACTATGTTATTATTTCTTTTATCAAGCAGCACGGGGGAGGTGGGTATAAAGTTTCAGGGTACCCGTGTAAATGGAGATGATTATGGGCTTAATTCTCTAACTGGGGCGAAGGTACTTTATATTTATCGTTCGCGGTACGATACTCCCGATAGGCTCAGAACCTTAGGAGCTACGGTTTATGAAGTCAGCGTGTATTCCATAGGAACCATTACACCCGATTCCCTTTGTAATTACGATTTTGTTATGGTTGATATAGGAGCTGTAAATTCCCTGGGATTTCTTTCAGCATCCTTGCAGAGCTATGTATTTATGGGTGGTGGATATTGGGTAAATCAACCGAATCAGACTGGAAGCGTAGCAACACTTCCACCAGGATTTTCAGTTTATGTTTCATCAATCTGGTATGGATGTGGAAATTCAACATGTCAAATACCTACACCGGCTTATTCAACGCATCCTATAACCTCGGGGATGCCAATAGATTGGACCAGTGGGGATTATGATACAGAAAGCAGCTGGGGTTCATCATGGACGGTATTGATAATGGATCAGGGACCGGCTTTAATGGCTGGCACATACGGAGCCGGAAGGCTGGTATATACTGATCACTGTTTTTCATGGACTTGTATAGATCCGGGTGATAATAGATACCTTGATCGTATAGGGAGTTGGCTCGCAGCCGGATCCTGTGGCCCATTGAGTTCTTCCGATGAGCTCATAGTTGAGGAAAGGAAGAGTGATATTGAGGTTGATATAAGGGTGGATTATGGAGGTATATGGATAAACGCTAGTTCAAAGATGGTTAAGATATATACGATAGACGGAAAATCGGTATTCAAGGGAATTGTGAATGGAAAAAGGTTTATAAATCTTAATAGGGGAGTTTATTATTTGAAAATAGGAAACGAGCCCAGGGTCGTAGTTATCAGATAATCGAAGATCGTTTTCAAAGATGAAAGTTAAGTATAATTTCAAAGGTTTAAATTTGGGAAAGCAAAAGAGCGTTCTACTGCTAAAACCTTTTTTTATCCCCGATGTGGAAGTAGTAAAAGATCTTGGGAGCTTATATGATATAAAGTATTATAAACTCGTGAAGGATAAGGGGGATTTGGCGGTATTCTATGGTAGCTTCTCAATTGATGATGTTATATCCTACCGCACTCGGGGAAATAGGATGTTGGTGATAATGAATTCGGATTCGGATTATGCATACTTCGTGAAGGTATTGAAAAGTAAGGGATTAGAGATTGAGGATATATTTGATGGAATCGCAGTATTGGATATAAACATGAGCGAAAGCGATATAAGGAAGACATTCAAACTCGTTGAACTTGAAGGGAAGTATAACAGGCTTGATAATAATCAAAAGAGATTTTTAAAAGATATTAAGATGTTGATAGATTGGGGGATTCACAAGGATGGGTTTCGCGTACCGAAGAGTTGGTTAAAGGAAACTTATGAAATTGAGGGATTGGTTGAAACCGATGGGGAAGATATAAAAGTTTATGCGGATAGGTTGGGGTATTTGATCAAGACGGAGAGAAATTTGAGCGAACTTATGAAGGTTTATGATATGGTGAAGGATATATTTGAACCCCTCTACACCTTGGGATATAATCTATATACTATGGTAAGGGGATTTGAAATGAGAGAGGCGGAGGACTTTATAGAGGAGGTTATAAACAGACTGTTTGAAATTTCCAGAAACGACTCCGAATATGTGATGGTGCTTATGTTGAAATCTTTCGTACTATCGGACATCAAAAGGGATTATGTCAATGCTTTGACTTACATGGACGAGGCTCTAAATATGGCAAGGAAACTAAATAACAAAAGTTTGTTAGGCAGAGTGCTGTTTAACTTAGGATGGATTTACAATAGCCTGGGAACATTTTACGGTAATAAGGGCTACTTTGATAAAGCTTATGAGAGGATCTGGGAAGGGTATATGCTTCTCGGTAAGGATATAAAACCGGAGTTTTATAATTTCATGGTCAATTATTTCAGGGAAAAGGGGGAAATGAAAAAGTTCCTACGATGGACTTATATATCGATGGATAAGCTGAGAAATTTAACCAGATTGAGAGGAGTGCTAACGAACAATGTGATCCTAGGGCTTTCCAGATTTGATGATATAAGCGAGGAGGATAAAAACAAACTTGAAGGTTTCATATTTGATACGATAAATAACGCTTTTGATAACCTTGATAAACGCTTAAAAATCCAAATCTTGGTGAATTTCGCGTTTTATCTCGGTGTTCGTGAAAAGAGATACGAGGAATCCCTAAAACTCCTGAATAAGGCCTTGGATATTGATGAGGAGGAAGGTTCAAAAGCCTTTATCATGGCAGATAAAGGATATATCTACATCCTTATGGGAGATTATAACAAGGCTTATGAGAATCTCAGATTTTCATTTGAGTATTGTATAAGGAACATTGATATTATTCCCAAGGAGGAATTCAGGTTCGTGGCGAGCAACTATTTGCACATTTTGGAAACCTTGGGAATGGATAAGGAGATTGAGAAGGTGGAAGGACAACTGAAAAGAATCTTATAAAATTTTCACCTTTAAAATATTCGGTTCGCCGGGGTGGCGGAATTGGCAGACGCGCATGGTTGAGGGCCATGTGGGGGCAACCCCGTGCGGGTTCAAGTCCCGCCCCCGGCACTTTGAAAAGGATAGTTTTATTTCTTGTGAGTTTGGTTCTCGTTATAGGTTATATACTCTTTGTAGCGAGTAGAAATTATTCATATTATCTTGAAGCGAACGAACTCGTAGAAAACTCCATTAAATATGAAAACAAGAGGGTAAAGGTTTCAGGGGTGGCTTTTAAGATTGAAAGGGGAACGAGATACGCTAAGTTTTTTATATCTAAGGATGGTAAAGGGGTTTATGTGGAATACAGAGGTTCAATACCGGATGCTTTTGGGGAGGGAATCCCTGTGGTTGTTGAAGGAGTATATAGGAATGGGAAAATAGATGCCAAGACCTTGCTTACCAAATGTCCATCAAAATACGAAACCGTGTCAAGGTAGTACTTTTCATACTTCTGCTGTTTTGCAATAAAGGGAATCAGGTTTATAGTGGAAAGTTTTATAAAAGTGTATTTGTTGAGGTTGATACTGTAAAATTTGGAAGATTGGAGCGTAGGGCTAAGGTATGGTGCATTGTTGAACCTTCCAGAATATTCTATATAGTTTCCGATGTTTCAGGGATTATAGATGAATTGGACATTAAAGTGGGTGATTATGTTAAAAAGGGGGATACGGTGGCAAAAGTATATAGAGGACCGCACTACTCACTTATACCGATAATATCATTCGGGGAAGGTAGGGTTGAAAGGTTGGAAGTTGGAGAGGGCTCACCTGTGAATATAGGTAGCACGATAGCGGTAGTTTCAGGGGGTGGTAGTAAGGTTAAAATATTCGTTCCTTTGAGCTTAAAGGATAGCATTAAGAGGGGAAGCGTTTATAGGATAGGTGAATATGTTGGAAGAATAATCCGCATATCCAATATACCCGATAAGGAAATCTTATCCTACATTGCATGGGGAACATCCATACCTTCTTTGAAAATAGGACCTTATATGTGTGAGTTGGTAGTTTCATCCTTTGATTCTTCCCTTTATATCCCTTCAAAGGCTATAAAGGATAATTATGTGTTCAAAATAAATGGTCATAAGGCTCATAAGGTGAAAGTCAAACCCTTGTTTAAAGATGATTTCGGTAATACCGCTATAAAAGGCGATTTAAAAGTTGGGGATACTATTGTGGTTCTTGGAATAGAAATGCTGAAAGACACATCAAATGTGATATTTTAGGAATCAGAACACACCCTTTAACCTTTCAACATTTGCCCCTACCCTAACCTTAACCGTATAAACACCCTTTGGTAAGTTTAACTTATACTCATACCTTCCAGGAGGTAGATAGCCAAGACTCACCCTTTTAACTATCTTTCCAGAGGCATCATAAACATCAAAGCCTAAGTAGGAGGAGTTGTGGAGGTTGAATATTAGAGTGCCCTTTGAGATTTCTATATTCGCATCTTTTGAAGGTTTTGGTGTTTCTGAGATGTTTAAGGTGCTGGGAAGTTTGCTTATAAAAGCATCTGCCCAACCAGTAGTGCCAAAAATAATCCTACTTAAAGAAAAATTACTGGAATTCCAAGTCCAACCACTTACATAGATATTTCCAGAACTATCAATAGTAATAGAAAATGCTCCATCATCGTTACTTGATGTAAGAATAACAGTTGCTATATGTGTTGATAAGTCATTGGCTAATTTACTCACAAAAGCATCATTTGTGTCAGGACCATTAGGGGTTCCAAACACCGTTCTGTTCGGGGCAAAATTATAGGAATTTTTAGTCTCTCCAGCAACAAACACATTGCCTGAATTATCTATCGTTATGGAATAAGGGTTATCCCAATTATTTGATGCTAAGATAGCGGTGGCTATATGTGTTGTCAGGTCATTACTTAATTTACTTACAAAAACATCCCAGCTTCCAGGAGTGCCAAAAACAGTCCTACTTGGCGCAAAATCATTCGAATTCCCAGTTCTACCAGCAACAAATACGCTGCCTGAATTGTCTATCGCTACAGAATAGGAACCATCTCCAGAACTTGAGGTTAAAATTGCAGTCGCAATATGTGTTGATAGATCGTTGCTTAACTTACTCACAAATGCATCAGCCGTACCGGGAGGGCTGGGAGTACCAAATACCGTTCTGCTTGGTGCAAACCCACTAGAATTATGAGTATAACCAGCTACCAATACATCACCTAAATTATCTATTGCAATAGAATAGGACCAATCCCAATTATTTGATGCTAGAATAGCAGTGGCAATATGCGTCCCTAAGTCGTTGCTTAACTTACTTATAAAGACATCATCACCACCAGGAGTACCAAAAATTGTTCTACTTGGTGCAAAGTCGCCTGAATTCCGAGTATAACCAGCAACAAATACATTGCCTGAACTGTCTATCGCTACAGAATAAGACCAATCAAGCGAACTTGATGCAAGTATGGCGGTAGCCACATGTGTTAATAAATCGTTACTTAATTTACTAACAAAAACATCAGAACCACCAGTAGTACCAAAAACCACTCTACTCGGTGCAAAATCATAAGAATTGTTAGTACCTCCTACAACAATTACGCTGTTAGAAGCGTAAAAATTAGATATACTTATGGAATAAGCCACATCATCAGCACTTGAAGTCAGTATAGCAGTAGCAATATGTGTTCCTAAATCATTGCTTAACTTACTTACAAACGCACCAATACCACCAGGAGTACCAAAAATTGTTCTGCTCGGTGCAAAGTCGTCGGGAACCCATGTCATACCAGATATAAATATATCGCCGGTACTATCTATTGCTATGGAAATACCTACATCAACATCACTTGAAGTCAGGATAGCCGTTGCAACAGGGTCAATAACAAGAGTATGCTTTCTGTCCCAATCATCAACTATAAACTTAGCCTCCTTACCCTTTACATCCACCCTAACCTCAACTTCCTCAGCTCCTTGATAAGCCTTTAAGCCACTTATCCTTACAACCTCCTTACCCCCCTTGACAATATAAATCCCATCTTCCCTTTGAACTATATCCCCATCCGTCTCAACCCTTATATCCTCAGGATCACCACCAGGATGAACAATAAACTGAAACTCAACTACTCCCCTACCATCCGCTGTGAGAATTGCATCTATTTTCGGATATACCTCTTTCAACACAACCCTCTTGTATGTGGGTATTCCGCTTATACTCTTGTTCCTCCCAAAGTATGAGACCTTCGTTATAAGTTGCATATCCCCAGTTATGAACCTCGGTTTTGATTTAAAAGATACCTTTACACCGTTTATATGTATAGTTCCATCCCTTAGGACATAGACGACGGAAGGATGCAGAGAGTAGAATAGGACCTCATCCGAAAGCTGACCCACATTCTGCGTAAAGAGCATACTTATGCCTTTGTTATAGGCCTCTAAGGCCACTTTATCCGCCTTTACGCTTATGCCATTAAAGGTTATTATCCAGAGCATAAGAAAAGAATTATAAGGTGGTAGAACGCTTTTTGTGGGAATGGAACAGCATTAAAATACAAACTTATGCCAAAATTAAGGTTCCAGAGACACCTAAGGAAAGGCTCTCATCCACAGCATAGAAGAGGATTTTAATTTTATAAGTATGGAATATATGATGTTGTTGCAGGAATAACTGCAAAATGGAGTTCAATTAAATGAGATACACTCAGAGTAGAACAAGGGCATATCTAGCTTTTAATTTTATCCTTAAACCCATAAAAATGAATTATTCTGGGGTCTTTCGGTTCTTTCACCTTTACCCCAGACGGCAATTGTTGATATAAAGACAGGATTATTTGGTGGTTAAAATACTCTTTCCTGCGTGTTAATGGATTTATGCCCATCAAGTTAAGAGCAAACTGACCTGTGTAACATTGTTAGCTGATATAAGAGGAAAGGTAGATTGGCTAACTAAGTCTATAACTTGATAAACATGAAAACAATAGCGGATGATTTTATTTTCACCCAGGTATTCTCTTTATGGTTATTTTTGGTTTCTTTATAGACTTTATACCTGATATCTGACGATGTTTAATTATACTGAGAAGAATTATACCCGTATATTTGCCTTTAAAAACCGAATAACAGTTGTTAAGAAGTATCTTGAGGTTGCCTTTATAAGTCTTTTTTCGTTTTTGAAAATAAGTGGAACTGTCCTTCGTGGGGATTAAATATCTGTCTGTTAATAACATTTCAAGCATTGTTCTTTTAGCCTTTAATGTCCAAGCGCTTTTTTCATAATCCCAGATGGATAACTCTATATCTACAACCCCTTTAATACTTGGAGATACAACTTTAAGTATTGAACCAAGAATGGTGGAAGAATCGGTATTTACAGCTAAAATACCTTCTAACGATGAGAAGAAATTATCAACGTATTCCCGCTTACCAAAGGAAGAAACTAAGAGTTTTATACCTAAAAGAGTATCTGAGGTTATATCAATTTCCAAATCAACTGGGATCTCTACCTGCTTCTTACATTCTCCAAAACTCACGGTTGCATCAATCTTAACTATATCCTTATACAATTCCTTAACTTCAATGACATCTTTATATACCGTATCATAAACTTCAACGAATGTGGTTTCCACAATGGTTTTCCATATAGGCAATGTACGAAAGTCAGCAAACCTACTGTCTGAAGGTTTTCTTAAAACTTTCAAGCGATACACCTTACCTCTGATTAGACTCGTGTTTTTAAAACGAAAAACATAAAAAGACGTATCAGGGCCGTTAATTAAGGTTTCTCTGACTTTCTTACGAGCTAAGTCTTTAAATATAACCGTTCTTGAAAAATAATCCACAACTTCTATTTCGCTTATATCGTTACCTTTTATCACTTCTGCCTCAAAAAGTATGGTATCACCAGGTGCAAATCTAAGAAGCACGCTATCCTCTTTTCTTCTACCTATATCTAAATTGCGCTGAACAACCAATATTTGAGTTGTTAAAATGCTTAAAACCATAACCTGAAATTATACCTCGGAAGAATATGCATTGCGGCAACTTTTTCAACTTTAAAATGATTAACTTATGATGGAGAGAAAAAACGATAAGCTGCCCATAAATGTGCATATAAAGAATTTCCCTTCCACGCAAACCTTGATGGATTACATATATAAAAGGCTTGATTCCCTAAACAAGTTTTCCGATATGGCTATGCACTTGGAGGTTCATCTTGAAGAGGAAAGGGGGTTCTATAAAGGAGTGGGCGTATTGAAAATGAAAGGGAGGACGGTGAGAGTGGAGACCAAGAACAAGGATCCTATGTCGGTAATTGACGAGATGAAGGATATTCTATCACGAGAAATAAAGAAAGTTAAGGATAAGATCTCAAAGGAGAGAAGAAGGCAGAGTTGATAAAGAAGCTGGATCGTTATATCCTCTTTGAATACTTAAAAGTTTTCATTGTTTTATGTTTGGGTGTCATACTCATATATGTTGTGGTGAATTTCTTTGAAATGACGGACAAAATAGCTGATCATAAACCGAATCCTATGTCAATAGTCAGATACTATTTATGGCAGATCCCTTACCTTTTGAGTTTGCTCATGCCTATCGCTGCACTCTTGGCCTGTTTCTTTTCCATAGGGGAAATGAATAGACGTCTTGAAATTCTCGTAATAAAGGCATCTGGTATAAATATAGTTAGGGTGTTCTTGCCTATAATATTTGTGGGAATAGTCAATTCTTTAATCGGAATTTATATGAATTGGGAATTGGTGCCGAAGGGGAGGTTGAGGGCAGCCGAAATAAAGTCCATAGAAATAGAAAAGAGGAAGGATATACCGAGCAGGGTTTTTGCAAACAACTTGCTTTTCTTCGGTGAAGGCAACAGGCTTTATTTTTTCAAGTATATAAACTCTAAGGAAAACTACGCCCAAGGAATAACGATTTTCTCCTTCAATGAACGCAAGGAAATAGTGAGAAGGATAGATGCGACGCGGGCGGATTTTAAAGAGGGTTTATGGACATTGACAGGTGTTAAGATCAGGGAATTCAAGGGTACGGATGAGAGTATAAGATATGTGCCCAAGATGGTTGATACCCTTATGAAAGAAACCCCAAGTCAGTTTTTAAAACCCTTGGGAGATTCCCTTATGACGGTTCCGGAACTTTTAAAAAGGATAGAGTTCCTTAAAAAAGCGAAGCTTGAAAGTAATGAAGAGAAAACGGAACTGGCGATAAGATTCATTTTCCCTATAATGAATTTGATAATCCTTTTTATAGGCTTACCATTGGCCGTTTTTACGGGGGTTAGAGGGGGAGGCAGGGCGCTGGCCTTTGGATCATCTATGTTTTTAGCGTTCTTTTATTGGGGAGCCTTACAATCCGCGAGAGCCTTGGGAGAGACGGGAGAGATAAATCCTTGGATAGCCGCATCTATCCCAAACATGCTCTTCCTTTTGTTATCCGTACCCTTATTCTTTAAGATGCATAGGTGAAACGAAGTTGGGTAATTTGAGCTCCTCAAGTCTGAAATATCTCATATCGTTGAGTTTAAGATGAGGCATTACGCTGATGGAATGATGGGGTTTTCATGATTCAATAGCCAGCCTTTTCTCCACCAGAGGGCGAAGAGTTCTATAATATGCCATACATACCTGTTGCTGTAAGCATGTCCCCTTCTCCTTAAATGAGCATTGTATATCCTTAACCTGTTGTGAAAACCTTCATTAAGACTACATGCTTACCCTTCCCTTCAAACAAACCCTCATATCCTCCGCTTCAGGCAAAAGTTCAATTATGCTCTTCAAACTCTCTCTATCTCGTCTTCGCCTCACAACCGCAAAACTCAATATTACATCCATTTACTTCCCACATAAGACCACATCTCGTCTATGCTTATCTTTAAAGCCCTTTTAAGCATACTTAACAGCCCCATCAAGGCCAAGATATACCTCAGGGCGTCCTCAACGTTTTTTTAAAAGATGCATCCTTATGGTAGTTTCACTATAACCTAACACCCTCGCTATCGCCCCATAACTCATCCCCTCATCCCTCATCCTCTTGCACTTCGGCCTCTCTACCATCTGCCTCCCACACTCTTTGCACAGGTATAAAACCCGCACCACCTGCATACTATCTTCGCTCCTTCCCTTCCTCCTTTTCCTTTCCTCCTTCCCTTCAGCCTTATCCCGTTGCTTACCCTTCCTATCTCGCTGAAAACAAGTGCTAACCACTTCATGCTTCTATTCTAAACCCGTTCCTTTATCTCATTCCATCAACGGAATACCTAAGATGAATATACCCTGATGGGGTTATAACCAACGCTAAGTTCGGACTTTATTTATGCAATTGATACATCACCCTAGAATACTCCCAACCCTTAGGATGACTTACGAAGATCGGCCGTAGAATATCGGTATTATGGATTTCCTCAGGGATGATATAGAATTCTCAACATCTTTTACCGTAAGCCAAAAACCGTTTAAGGCTAAGATGGATCAGAATGAATCCCCCTACGATCTCCAAGAGTTTATAAAGGAGGAGATACTCGCAAAGGTCAAGGAAATTCAATGGAACAGGTATCCACAACCCTCGGAATATTACGAAGTCAAAGAAACTTTTTCCGAATTCGTAGGATCCGATCCTCAAAATGTCGCTTTGACATTCGGAGGGGATCAGAGCATCTTGAGCGCCTTCTGGATAGCAGGTGGAAAGGAAAGGAAATGTTTAATATATGAACCCACATATCCCATGATAAGACATTATGCCAATGCCACATCAACACCCGCGGAGATAAAGATTCTTGGAGAGAAATTTGAACCGCAACCGGAGGATTTCAAAGGTAAGAATTTTTCTCTCATTATTTTCGTATCGCCGAACAATCCCACGGGAAACCTCATAAATATGGACATCATTAAAGAAGCCCTTGATACGGGGGCATTGGTGTTCGTGGATGAGGCGTATTATCCATTTTCAAAAGTAAGCGCCTGGGATGAGTTTAAGGATTATCCGAATCTTATGGTGGGTAGATCCCTATCCAAATCCCTTCTTGCGGGTATGAGGATGGGGTATGTGCTCGCTTCGGAGAGGATCGTAGAAGCGGTTGATTATATGAACTTTGCCCCCTACAACCTAACCACATTCCAACTGGCCATATTTAAAATGTTCGGAAGGATCCTACCTTATTTACAAGGGAAAGCGGAAGAAATTATTGAAGAAAGGGAGAGGGTTTATAGGAGTTTGATTGACTTAGGTTATAAGGCTTTCCCCTCAAAGGCCAACTTCGTTCTTTTCAGAGTTCCGGATGCTAAGAAATATTATGAAGGATTCATAAACGCCGGTATTAGGATAAGGGATGTCTCTGGACTTCCTGGTCTTAGCAATCACCTACGAGTGACTATATGCAAAAAGGAAGAAAATGATGAATTCATAAGAGTAGCCAAACGATTAGCACAGACACAAGCGATAGAATAACATCATCCAAGAATTCACCTACACCGTAAATCAAAGAGAACATGTATCTCAATCCGATCCTCAGCAGAGGATAAAGTATCCAGAAGAATCCTATACTCAGTAAGAATCTCAAAATATCACCGTTTGAAAACATGACGCATATCAGATTACCAAAGACCTTATCCAATACAACCTCTTTTTTATGAATCCATCCGAAGTAGGCCGAATAAAAGGATAAAAGCGAAATCGGTAAGATCATAGGTTCAACTTTAACATCGTACGCGAAGAAGAAAATGGAAATTAAAATCGGAAGAATAAAAAATGAGTAAGGTATCCTTGATATGGGAGATAGAGATAGGACAGTGAAAAATTTCTTAGAATTTCTAATAGGCAGAGAGAATATGAGAAACAGAAATACGAAAGCCAGAGATAGGAAGTTTAAATTCTTCCCCTTCGCACTTTCAATGAGCATAAACAGTAGAACCGTTGCGATGAAGGAGAAAGATTTACCCCTGCCTCTCTCGTATATAAGAAAATATATCCACATCCAATATACACCTAAAACCGGATAGTATAACAAACCACCTTCACCAAACCATCCGTACGATAAGTAAATATTCAGAAGTCCGCATAATATCCAGAGCAATTAATCTTTCGCTTTTATACCCAGAGACCAGCCACCATCAATTGGTATAACGGCTCCATTCATCCACGCGGATTCATCGCTTGCCAAATAAACCGCCAAAAAAGCGACATCTTCTGGCCACCCTGATCTGAAAGTTAGGTTGTCGGTGCGGAGGGTTTCAAAATCGGAAAACAGTTCATGGGATACACCGTTGGGGCATATAACATTCGCCCTGATATTGTACTTCGCGTAATCTTTGGCCACGCTCTTTACAAAACTCGCCACGGCGGCCTTAACGGCATTGTATATGGAGGAGTTTTGAGCGATCCCAAAGTTTCCATAAACGGCGGAGGTATGAATATACACGCCCCCTCCCCACTTCTTAAAGTAAGGTAAAGTCTCCCTAACCGTATATACATGCGCCAAAAAATTGTTTTTAATTAGCAGGCTAATCGTTTCCTCATCAATATTTTCAACATCCGTGGGTGTCCAGAAACCGGCATTAACAAACACGATATCGAACCTCCCCATTGATCTTATTGCTTCCGATACCATGGATTTTACATCTTTTAAAACCGAGGCATCGGCCCTATAAGAGTGCGCCGAAAAGTCTTTGTCCTTTAAGAATTTCGCTATCTCATGGCACCTCTCGGATCTTGATACCAAGAACAGTTCCGCCCCTTCTTTCGCCATAGCGTACGCGGATGCCCTTCCTATACCGCTTCCCACACCTATGATCATTATCTTTTTTCCCTTCAATCTCATAACACCTGAAATTCTACGGTTGCAAAAAATTGTTCTCCTTTAAAATATTTGTGTATGGCAGGACATAGTAAATGGGCGCAGATAAAACATAAAAAAGCTAAGATGGATGCGAGAAGAAGCAAGATATTTAACAAGTTGATAAGGGAGATTCAGGTTGCGGCGAGGTTGGGAGGAGGGGATCCGGATCTAAATCCGAGACTTAGGTTGGCCATTGAAAAGGCGAAAGAAGCAAATATGCCTTGGGAAAACATAGAAAGAGCGATCAAGAGGGGAACGGGGGAAATTGAAGGGGCTCAGTACGAAGAAGTTATATACGAGGGTTATGGGCCTTCCGGTGTGGCATTTATGGTGAAAACTTTAACTGATAGCAGAAATAGGACGACAAATGAAATCAGACATATATTTTCAAAGTACGGGGGACATCTTGCCGGCCCTGGAAGCGTCGCTTGGCAATTCGTGGAGAGAGGGGTCATTTATGTGGAAGGGAGCATAGGTGAGGATGAAATTTTGGATGCCGCATTGGAAGGTGGGGCGGACGATGTGAAGAAGGAAGGTGATACTTGGGTGGTATATACATCACCTGAGAACTTTTCAAAGGTTAAGGAGACCTTGCAGGAGCATAGCATACCTATCGTAATGTCCCAAATAACCATGATGCCTCAGAGTAGCGTAAGGGTTGAAGGCAAGGTTGCGGAGACCGTATTGAAACTTTATCAGGCTCTTGAGGAGCATGACGATGTTCAGCAGGTCTATTCCAACTTTGATATACCCGACGAGATACTCCATAGGATGGAAGGTTGATGAGAATACTAGGTTTGGATCCCTCATTGAGAGCCACAGGTTGGATAGTTATAGAATCCGATAAAGCACTCGGTTGGGGAGTTATAAAGACCAAGGGGGATTTAAAGGAGAGCCTGATAATCATAAGGAATGAAATTAACAGGATAATAAACGAGTTTTCTCCCAATATCGCTGTTATGGAATCTGTTATTTATCATCGTAATGTTAAGGTTGCTATAACGCTTGGGGCCGTAAGAGGGGTTATATTGATCACCCTATACGATAGCGGTGTAGAAGTGTTTGAAGTTGAGCCCACGAGATTGAAATTCGGATCCACCAGATATGGAAGGGCGAGTAAGGAGCAGGTCAGTTATATATTGAGGAACGTTTTTTCGTTGCCCGAGGTTGAGGATCATATAACCGATGCGTTAGCAGCAGCATATTATTATGATCAGAGGTTTAAAAGGTAAGGTTTTTAAGGTTTTGGATGAGCATATACTGGTTGAAACCCCAGGAGGGGTTATATATAAGGTGAAGGTTCCGTATCCCCTATTGGCAAAATCCGAGGAAGGAAAGGACATTATGATACACACATACACCTACTTCGGACAAAACCATATAGAACTTTACGGCTTTGAGAACGAGGAGCAACTCAAAATCTTCACCATACTTCTTGAAATACCCGGAATAGGTCCATCAATGGCGACGAAGATACTATCGGACATATCAATAAAGGAACTCTTTGAGGCCGTTAAATCGGGAAATGTTAATACGCTTAAAAGGGTGAAGGGCTTGGGTACGAAGAAAGCCGAGATAATCATATTCGCTCTTAGGGATGTTATATGGGATCAGAGGGTTTATGAGGAGGAAAACCATGTAGGAGAGGCTCTACAAGCGTTGGTTTCATTGGGCATTGATTATGTTAAAGCCAGAAGATTGGTTTCGGAAGCGATTAAGAACGGTTTTATGGATACGGAGGATATAATCAAATTCGCTCTTCAAAGGAAAGATAAACGACCGTAGAATATCCTCTTGAAAAAGAGGGTAGTAGTATTAGCATCTGGTAATGGCACCAACTTTGAGGCGCTGGTTAAAAGGGCCCGTATAAGTAAGTTTCCTTTGGAGTTCGTATCGTTGATAACCGACAATCCCAAAGCGCCTGCGATAGAAAGGGCGAAGAGGCTGAATATACCATACAAAATTATAAGCGATCCCGGCGATGAGCTCGTGGAATATATAAATTCGCTTGGGAGAATAGATGCCATCGTAATGGCCGGATTTATGAGAATACTACCTGCAAAAACCATAGAGGCTTTCAGGGGGAAGATACTGAACATTCATCCTTCCCTACTACCCGCATTTAAGGGCACGAAGGCCATTGAGAGGGCTTGGGCTAAGGGCGTTAGATTTTCGGGTGTAAGCGTGCATATAGCCACGGAGAAGGTTGATGATGGTCCCATACTGGCGCAGAGGGTTATACCTCTATTTCCTGAGGAATCCCTTGAAAGCTTTGAGGGTAGAGTTCATTCCGTTGAATACGCTCTGTATTTTGATGCTTTGGTGGATTTCCTATTTAAAGAAAGGGTCCCTTACGCTTTAATATCATCCTACGAGAAAACCCCGAAGATAGTTGAGTTTGCTAGATTTTTACAGGGCGAGGGTTATACGATAATATCAACATCGGGAACGGCAAAATTCTTAGCGGAAAACGGAATATTCGTATTTGAAGTTTCATCTATAACCGGATTTCCCGAGATATTTGGGGGAAGGGTAAAAACTATAAATCCTTACATAGCGGGAGGGATACTTTACGATCGCGAAACGGATGAGAGAATAGCCAGGATTTTGAATATACCGAGGATAGATCTGGTATTCGTCCAGCTTTATCCATTCTCCAAGACGGCGGAGAGAACGGATAACATAGATGAACTCATAGAGATGATAGATATAGGAGGTATAACCTTGCTAAGGGCCGCCGCTAAAAACTTCAAATATGTAATAACCCTAATTGACCCAGAAGATATAGATACTATAATGGAGGAGATGAGGGAAGGTGAGGTAAAGATTGAAACTAAGGCATCATTGGCCGTTAAAGCCTTTGCGGCGACTACGAGGTACGATATGGAGATATACGAGACCTTGGCGAGCAAGTTGGATCAAAAGAATATGCACAAGAATATATTCATATATGTTTCAAACCCTGAGCCTTTAAGATACGGTGAAAATCCCCATCAAAAGGCTTGGTTGAAGAAAACTCAAAATTCCTTCTTATCCGCCGTTGAGCAGCTGCATGGGAAACCACTGTCATATAACAATATAATGGATGCCTTCTCCGCATTTTCCTGCGCCTCTGAGTTTGAAGATCACGCCTGCGTTATAATAAAACATCAGACACCCTGCGCAGGAGCTGAGGGTGAATCTCCTTTGGAATGTTATGAGAAAACCCTCTTAGGGGATATGATGGCCGCGTTCGGGGGAATAATAGCCTTCAATTTCGCGGTTGAGGAGGACTTGGCGCGTAAGGTCGCTGAACATTTCTACGAGGTTATAATAGCCACCGATTATTCATCGGGTGCGCTGGATATATTAACGAAAAAGAAAAATCTGCGGATATTGAAGATAGACCCGTTCAAATATCAAGCGCCGTATATAAACTTAGTAATGCAAGGGAACGATATACTGATTCAGACCAACGATTACTCACCACCTTATGAAGGTTTTGATTGTAAGGTCGGAAAGATAAACGAGACGGAGCTGAAAGATGTAATATTCGGTTTAAAGATGGTTAAGTGGGCCAAGTCCAACGCCGCCGTCGTGGTTAAGAATAAGATACTCTTAGGAACGGGGAGTGGGTTGGTTGATAGGGTTACGGCCGTTAAGGTTGCCCTTGAAAAAGCGGGAAGCAGATCCATCGGAGCGGTTTTGGTATCGGATGGTTTCTTTCCCTTCCCAGATTCAATAGTTCTGGCTCACAAGTACGGTATAAGTTTGGTCGTTGAACCCGGAGGTTCAATAAGGGATGAGGAAGTCATAGAAGAAGCGAAGAAGCTGGGTATAAAACTCGTATTCACGGGTAAGAGGTTGTTCAGGCACTGAATCTCTCCAACACCTGCTCCCAAAAGAGTTTAACATTGTTCTCCCAATCGCATCTTGAATTTATCTTCTCCTTATTCTTTATCCTAGCGTTTTCCCACCAATTCCAACTGAAAGTTTTCATGAATTTATGATATAAAATTTCCGCCCTTGGAGAGGATATAATGGCGGTTGAATCATCAACCCATTCCCTATTCGCAGGTATATCGGAAACGATGGGCACGCATCCGAGAGCCATGCTTTCAAGTAATGATACGGATGTTGCATCCCTATGAGGTATGGATATACAGAAATGAGAGTTCCTTAGAATGTTTATATAATCTTTGAAGGGCAGTTTTCCCAGAAAATCCAATTCAACATTCAATTTCCTTGCTTTCCTTTTGATCTCCTCCCTCATGGATCCGTCATTTAGATAGATTAGATGGATCTTGAAATGTGAGGATAGCATACGGACGAATTTTAGTATCTCCTTATGGTTGAAAAGACTTTCCAACCTCCGTATTGACACGATCCTTATCTCATACCTCGGAAGGGATAATAGTCGCTTATCACGCAGCTCTCTATTCACCCCGAAAGGCACAACCTTGATCAGTTCGCCATCTAACCCAAATTTATCTTTTAGAATACCCTTTATAAACTTGGCATCGCAGACTATCATGTCGTACTTGCTTAATACATTCTTGGCGATCGCTTTATGGAGGGGGGTCTTGAACGGCCAGGCCAATATATCCGAACCCCATAAAGCAAGTATTTTAAAGCCCTTAAAAAACGATGATATGATACCGTAATTGGGTAGGAAATGCGGGAATATTATATGAGGCTTAAACTCCTTTATGGCCGTAATTACCTCGTTGAAACCCAGAAAGTATTTGAATTTCCCACCGAATTTCCTGATCCATAAGGTATCATAAGGTTTTAACGGTTTTTCAAAGGTAAGGATTCTGACATCGTTTCCCAGGATTTTCAGCTGCTTAGCCCATTTATAAGGATGATAAACCGACGCATCCGCGAGTATGAGAATTCTCATTTAGGCCTGTAATATGTTGTTGTCTTCAAGGAAAACTATGAGTTTGGTTATTATGACTTCCTCTATGTCATCGGTGTTTATGGAAATTTTCTTTATATCTTCTGGTATATCCTCACCTTCGTGGATCCTATCTTCTAAGAACTTCCGAAGTGCGTACTCCCCCTTTTCCAAAGCATCCATAATGGTGAAACCCTTGGCTTTAATCCCTTTTATAGCGGGAAATGTTATCTCATAATTTCCATCTTCGGAAAGCTTAATAATGGCTGTGAATTTGAACATCATCTTCCTTCAATGGTGTAAAACGCGTACAAAACTCCGAGCACGATCAGACTCGTAATGGCGACTTCAAAGTATGTGGGAACGGTTGAAGTTATATCGGGAGATAGACCTTCAACCCTAACATAATTCAGTTTGTTCAGAGGAACTTTATCCTTGTACATCCCTTCATAGGTTTTAACATCCCCATCGCACACCTTAACCATCATTTTAAACTCTACGGTGCGATCGTAGTTAAGCCATGAGAAATCATAACTCACCTTTCCGTTAAGTATATGTATCTCCGTTGGGCATGTATCCTCAACATTAGCATACTTCATAATTATATATCTCCTCAAATTTTCGTTATTTAAACCGAAGAAATGCACCTTCTTCGTTATAAAACATCCTTTGGAGCACGCGCTATCAACGGCCATATACAACGCTTCAAGATCATTGGGCAGATAGGATAATAGGATTATTCCCAATCTTGTTGCGTTCCCTCGTCCCAATCAGCAGAGTATTCACCCGCTTCATCCATAACATGTGAGCTTACATATATCGGAGCATTTGAAAGTAGGGCAATGGCTATGGAATCCGAAGGTCTGGCATCTATGCTGTAAGTCCTATCATCCTTCGTGATTATAATCCTCGCGTAGAATGTGTTATCCATAAGGTCATTTATTATCACTCTATCAACCTTCCCCCCAAGCGTATCTATGATATTTACCATTAAGTCGTGGGTTAAAGGTCTATCAAACTTTTCGCCTTCCTTTGCCATCTGTATGGCATTCGCCTCAAATCCCCCGATATATATTGGAAGAAGTCTGGAACCGTTCTTCTCTTTAAGGACAACGGCGAAAGCCTGGGGGATACCCTCCTGCGTGCTTATCATAACCACGGATTTGACTTCTAACTCTATGAGATTCTTCATTTCTCAGGTTCCACGACCACCTTTACCTGAGCAACGACTTCTGGGTGAAGTTTTATAGGTATATTAAATGTTCCAAACTCGGATATGTTTTCAGACTGAATCATATTTTTTTCAATCGGATAACCCTTCTCTTTTAATTTTTGCGCAACATCCGAAGGGGTTATTGAACCGAAAGGTTTCCCTTCTTCGTTTGTTTTCAATACGAACATAAGCTTCTCCTTTGATATGGTTGATGCGAGCTTTTCAGCCTTCTTCTTTCTCTTTTGCATTGATATTTCCCTCATCTTCCTCTGATTTTCATAGGATTTTATGACCGATTCGGTGGCTTCAAGGGCAAGTCCTTTGGGTATAAGGTAATTCTTAGCGTATCCCCACTTTACCTTTACTATACTGCCGGCCTTACCGAGATTATGCACATCCTTTAAAAGTAATACATTTACCTGCTTCATACCACGTACTCCCTTACAAACGGTAAGAGAGCCATTATCCTAGCGCGTTTTATAGCCTTCGCCAATCTCCTTTGTTCCTTTGCGGAGAGCTTGGTGTATCTTCTTGGCAGGATTTTACCCGTAGGGGATATGTACTTTGATAAGGTTTCAACATCCTTATAATCAAATGTTCTACCTTTCTTCTTTCCCATGCTCTACCTCCTTTTTAAAATGGTATATCCTCGGGAGGCAAACCCTCCTCCTCGTCAAGCTCGGAAAATTCCTCTCGTTGCTCCTCAGTTTGCTCAACTTTCCTTTCAAGTATCTGCAATCTATAAGCGTTTATGTAATAGCTATAATATCTCTTTCCCTCTGTTTCCCATTCCCTATACCTCAACTTTCCTTCAACGACTATGGGTGTCCCTTTAAGCAACCTTCTAAAAACCTCATCCTGTCTCAGTTCATCCCTAATTGAGTATATCACATCTATAAATAAAGGCTCGGAAACCCATTGGTCCTCCTTACGATAGGTTTGATCGTTTGCTATCCTAAGCTTAATAAACCCCCTACCATCGCTGGTTACCCTCTTCTCAGCATCCGAAACCAGCCTTCCACTTATGATAACGAAGTTTATATTGGGTAATCTTAAAACCCTTTCCGCGCTCATGTATCTATTCCTCCCTCCTTACAACCATATACCTTAAAAACGTTCTCATAAGCCTCAGATGTTGGTTGAGTTCATAGGCTACATTTGGTGGAGACTTAAACTTTATAAAGTAATATCTACCATACTCTTGTTTCTTTATGGGGTAGGCCAATTTTCTTATTCCCCAATCCTCCTCCCCGATTATCTCACCACCGTTCGTTTTTATAAATTCTTTAACTTTGTTGAGCGTTTCCGACATCATCTCGTCGTCCTGTTCGGAACTCATAAGTAGTGCCACCTCATACTCCCTCATAAGCGGTTATTATAAGGTTGAAAAAGATATATCAAGAACGATACGCATATTAGCTTTTCCTCGGCGAACCTTGTCCAGACATTCGTTGATCTTATCAAAAGGGTAAATCTCTACCTTTGGTCTTATATTCCATTTAACCGCGTACTCAAGGGTCTCCCTGAGGAGTTTTCTGTTTCCCACAGCGGAGCCCGTTATTACGAGCCTTTTCCCAAGGATCTCCCTCGGATAAATCTTTATAGGCTCAGGAGCGTTTCCTACGAATGTCAATCTACCTCTCGGAGCCAAACATTTTATCAGCTTTTCAATGGAAGAGGAGATAAAGGAAGTTGTGATTATGACATCCATTCCTCCGAAGGATTTGAGAATATCAACCACATCATCACCTTCCCACACGAAAACATCGGCACCCAATTCCTTTACCAAACTCTCCTTTTCCTTTGTACTACTTATTGCAAACACCTCGGCGCCCATACCCTTGGCATATTGCACGGCCAAATGTCCTAAGCCTCCTATGGAATGCACGGCGACCTTCTCCCCCGGACGGAGATTCACCCTCTTTAAGGCGGAATAGACGGTTAAACCTGCGCAAAATAGGGGTGCGGCCTCTTCCATCCTTAACCCCTTCGGAATCTTCGTTGTGAAATCGCCCTTAGAAATCATATATTCGGCGTACCCTCCTGGAACCGATATTCCAGTTATCTTATACTCCGGGCAAAACTGCTCTTCACCTTCAAGACAGTAGTCGCAAATACCGCAGGATGAATATATCCAAGGAACACCGACCCTATCGCCAATATCAATATTCCTAACCCTCTTACCCTTATCAACCACTATACCCACGACCTCATGCCCAGGTATAACGGGATAATTCACCCTATCAGCCCAATGACCGTCAATTATGTGTATATCGCTGTGACATATACCGCAGTAATGCACCTTTATCAGTACCTCGTCATCTTCAAGTTTCCGTAAGTTAATATCCTCAAACTCCAAAGGTTTTCCCGGCTCTTTACATACGGCCGCCTTCATGGTTTATACTTCTTATATAGTACATCCGAGACCGTCTCGGCGAGCTCGTTGATGTAAATATCGGCGTACTTCTCCTTATCTTCATCGGGCATTTCCTTTATTTCCCTACATATATTAAGTATATCCTCGCTTCTGCTATCGTACTCCCTGAGGTATTCATACAGGAAAAGGTGGGCATCCTTCTTTACTATAACTTCCACAGCATCAAGCGCCTGCCTATGCGGGGTGCCTTCCCATATCGGCAATATCATAGATTCGCGAAGCAATCTTTCAACGGGGTACTCCGAAAGGACACCCATCCCACCATTCACCTCCATAGCCCATTTGCATGTTTGTACGCAAACCTCAGCTGTCCAATACTTGGAAAGATGGGCCAGGAGTCTAAACATATGGTATTCGGGGGAATATGGGGGCTTCTGCATATATACCCTATTTAGAACCTGTGCCGTCTCATAAGCCAAAGAAAAGGCTTTCAGCGTAAGCTCCCACTTATCTTCAAACTGTCTTTTCAACAGGGGATGTTCAATGATCCTCTTTCCAAAAGCCCATCTTTCACTTGCAAATCTGTAAGCTTCATATATAGCCCTATGCATCAACGCCACGCTGCCGACGCTGTTAGCCACCCTTGATATGTTTAAAACTTCAAGTATAAGATAGATACCGAACCTCTCCTCACCCAGAAGATAGGCCTCCGAATCTTTAAGCTCAACTTCCCCGGTTGGTACAGACCTCGTTCCGATCTTATCCTTTATCCTCCTTATATGATAATTCAACTGACCGTTTTCTTTATACTTTGGAAGCAGAAATAACGATAGGTTTTTAACCCCCTTCGGTTTCCCCTTTATCCTCGCCGCGACTACGGCCAATTCCGCCCCAACATTACTCGCGAAGTACTTCTCACCGTTTAGTATCCATTTTCCATTCCTATATTCAGCGATAGTTTCAACCGTATTCCCTAAATCTGAGCCTCCTTTCACCTCCGTCATCCAGGTCGCCCCTTGCCAAACATCCTCACTTTGCAGGAGCATCTTTGGAAGGTATCTGTTTTTAATATCCTCCTCCGCGTACTTATGTATAGGTATGGCCGTTGATAAAGAAACCGTATATGGGCAATACAGGCCAGCATCAAAGAAGGAAACTATGTATCCTATGTTGAAAAAGGGCATAATATCCTTTTTTTCAAAGACCCTCGCAACTATTCCGATTTTGTATCCTTTATAAAGCATCTCCCAGTACTCCTCGGGATAGAGAACTTCATCAATACGATTCCCCAACCTGTCAAACATCCTCAAAGGTACGGTGCCCATTCTATCCACACTCTCGGACACCTTTATACCCTTATCAAACCACCAATCTTCATAGCTTAGTATATCTTTATCCAATTCAACTCCAAATTTTTTTAAGAGCTCGCTGGGCTTTAACGCGTACATAGGTTTTAAATTCTATGGCTGAATGAATTTACATCTTTAAAATTCGGTGAATGATTTTTCTATACATCCTATTCCTCGCGTTTTTTAAAATTTACATAACCGTTTTTGCTTTATTAAGCGATTATCCAACATTTACAAGCGATGCGAAGGAATATCTAATTATAGCGCACAATTTAAAAACGCATCTTACATTCTCATCGGATACCACACCCCCGCTTAGACACGATGTGCTTAGAATGCCGCTCTATCCTCTTATTCTAATGCTGTTATCCTCAAAGGGGAGTATAATCCTGCAACATATACTTTTGGCTTTATCCTCCTATCTTTTGATTCGTAGAGGGTACAGGAGGGAAGGATTTTTATTGTTCTTTTCTCCAACTATAAGTGTATTTACCAATCAAAATCTGACGGAAGGGCTTTATGTCCCCTTAATGACCTTGTTGTTATTATTCCCCACTTCTAAAATATGGGGATTCCTTTGGGGTATGTTATCTTTATTGCGCCAAAGCACGGTTCTGTTTTTCCCACCTTTGATGTGGATCATAAGTAAAAACCCAAAGAGGTTTATATACCATTGCCTTCTATTTATGATACCTATAATTTTATGGACGCTTGTGAATTATATTAAAAGCGGATTTCCGATATTTTCGGGTGTATTTTCTACGAGCGTACTCGTCTATGTTGTGGGTAAATTTACAGATATATCGCAGATTGCTGATCATAGTAAGTTTGAAAGTTTGGGGGAATGGATAAGTATGGTTAATGGTTTTATAATTTCGGAGATTCTCAAACATCCGGTTGAGACTTTGGTAATCTGGTTGAAAGGGACACTATACACGATTATAAAACCCATACCGAGGGGATACCTTTATCCCTTTGGAAACGCATGGTTATTCGTGTATTTATTATTCTACCCTTACATCCTTCTGATTTATAAGCGTTTGTGGGAAGAAAAGAGGTTAATATTTCCACTGTTAGTTTATATATTGTGTGTTGGTGCGGTAGGAGATCCTCGTTTGAGATTGCCTTTGGAGGTCTTAATCATCGTTAAGGATGCCCTCTTAAATGCTGATAAAGATTCGCCTTTATAATACTTTATTATGGCAAAAGATTACAGGGAAGAATTTTGGAAGGGCTTAAAGGAATTGGAGGAGAAGATGAGGGAACTTGCGGAAAGCCAGAAAAAAACTGATGAACAGATGAAAGAGACTGATAAGAAGATAAAAGAACTTATGGAGAGCCAGAGAGAAACTGATAAAAAGATAAAGGAACTAGCCGAAAGTCAGAAAGAAACTGATATAAGAATAAAGGAACTTACGAAAAGTCAGGAGGAAACTGATAAGATGATAAAAGAACTTACGGTTGAACGGAAGAAAACGGACTATCAGATAAAAGCCGTGACGAGAGCCATAAGCGACCTAAACGGCACATGGAAAAGATTCAGCGAGAAGATAGTATTTGATAACATTGAATATACATTGAACGCTTTGGGATTTAAGGAATTCGTAATAAGTAGGAATTTAAAGAGGGAGCATAATTCCAAGCAGATGGAGATAGATATATTGGCGGTTGGTGAGGATTATGTTTTAGTGATGGAGGTTAAGACTACTTTAAAGGTTGAGCATGTTAGGAAGTTCGTTAAGAAGTTGAAGGATAAGT
>WGFI01000115.1 GCA_015492295.1 Caldifarciminota bacterium | reverse complement strand
TTAAAGTGGTTTTAACCTCCATCACTAAAACATAATCCTCACCAACTGCCAATATATCTATCTCCATATGCTTGGAGTTTATCGTGCTCTTGACATTCCTCCTCACGGAAAAGTCTTTAAACCCCAAGGCGTTCAATGTGTTTTCAATGTTATCAAAGATTATTTTTTCGCTGAATCTTTTCCATGTGCCGTTTAGCTCGCTTATGGCTCTCGTTAAGGCTTTTATCTGATAGTCTGTCTTCTTCTGTCTCTCCATAAGTTCTTTTATCATCTTACCAGTTTCCTCTTGACTTTTCACCAGTTCCTTTATCTTCTTATCAGTTTCCTTTAACTGCTTATCAGTTTCTCTCATCTTCCTATCCGTCTCCTTCATCTGCTCATCAGTTTTCTTTTGGTTTTCCATAAGATCTCTTATTTTCTTATCAGTTTCCTTCATCTGTTCATCTGTCTTTCTTTGGCTTTCTGCGAGTTCCTTTATCTTTCTATCAATATCTTTCTTACCTTCTATTAACCTTTCTATTGATATTCTCGTTTCCCTTAAAGCCTCCTTGATTTCCCTTAAACCTTCAAGTATGTCTTCTTTCTCCTTCTCTGACATAATTGAGTATTATAAAGCTGAAAAATCCTTTGTTTCAAGGCTCGGAGATTTTCTCGGTTTCTTCCAAGGTATCTTTTAAAGTATCCGGTGGCTCCTCCGTATAATAAAGTGTTATAGTTGAACCCATAGGTACATAGGATCCTGGCCGCGGCGATATTCTTATTACATATCCCGGTTCCTCATCTATGGTATAAATAGGCTCTACCTTAACTGCGAAACCTTGATCCTGCAAAGATCTAACCGCGAGATCCAAGGACATACCAACTATATCAGGAACAGTTTTAAAGTGCGCTCCCCCCGATATGGTTAAAAAGATTCTCCTACCTTTCTTAACCTTCATCCCTGCTCGGGGTTCCTGACCTATTATGGTGCCCTTTGGTTGATCTATACTCGGAACTATGGTATCAATTACGACCTTGAGGCCGTACTTTCCGGCTTCCGCTTTCGCTTCTTCAACCGTTTTAAATTGAAGGTTAGGAACAACGGTGATATTGTATCTTCCCTGAAATATCGGTACGACCAGATTCAGAAAAAAATCAAAAAATAGCAGCCAAATTATAAACCAAACGCCGAAATAAAATGCATATTTTACTAAATTTAAAAGGAATCTCATGCAGACCTCTTTAATTTATGCTTGTTATACCAGTCTTTCAGGTAGTTTATTATATCCTCTATCGGGGTTCCAGGACCGAATATCTTACCTACGCCCATACTTTCAAGCTTCTTCGCATCTTCATCGGGGATTATTCCTCCTCCGAACAGCAATACATCGTCCAACCCTTTTTCTTTCATAAGCTTCAGTATCTTTGGAAAGTATGTCATATGCGCCCCAGATAGTATGGACACCCCTATGGCATCAACATCTTCCTGTAATGCCATATTAACCACATTTTCAGCGGTTTGATGTAAGCCCGTATATACGACCTCAAAACCCGCATCCCTCAAAGCCCTAACTATCACTTTTGCTCCCCTATCATGCCCATCCAATCCCACCTTTGCTATTAAAACCTTTATAGGTTTTTCTTTCATCCTACAATTTTAAGGATGAACAAAATATTTCCCAGAAAAGCACGAAATACAGAATCCTTTAAGATTTTTCTCCATAACCTCAATCGGCAGATACCTCAAACTATCGGCCTCTATGAATTTAGCTATACCCTCCACATTCATCTGATTCGCTATGAGTTCCTTCCTTGTAGGAGTATCTATTCCGTAGTAGCAAGGTCCTATAACGGGAGGTGAGCCTATTCTTACATGAATTTCCTTTGTTCCCGCTTCTCTCAACATTCTTACGATCTCCCTCATAGTGGTTCCCCTAACTATTGAATCATCTATGAGATAGATCCTTTTACCCCTTAAAACCGATATAACGGGAAACAATTTCATGCGTACGGTTTCCCTTCTCTTTTTTTGGGTAGGTTGGATGAAGCTTCTTCCCGCATAATGGCTCCTTATTAGACCCAATTGGAACGGTTTTCCTATTTGTTCCGAAAATCCAAGTGCATAAATATTTCCAGAGTCAGGTACAGGTACAACTATATCGGCCTCAATATCCTCAATCTCGGCGAGCTTTTTACCTGCAAAATATCTCCACTCATAAACGGATCTTCCAAATATATGGCTATCCGGTCGTGCAAAATATACCAATTCAAACGAGCATGGTAATGATAAACTCTCAAGCTCAACCCTAAAATCTTTCACCGAATTCTCTCTCACTATCAGTCCCTGCCCCCTCTCCATCTCCATTATAGGCACTATACCCGCGGATCTCAGAGCGGAATCCTCGGACGCAAACCATATCTCGTCATCCCTTTTACCCATCCACAAAGGCCTGAACCCGTAAGGATCGCGAAAAGCTACGAGGTTTCCTCTATCAATGAAAAGAACCGTCCAGGCGCCTTTAACTTCATCACTCATATATTTGAACTTGTCAGGGATGCCTTTATCCGATAAAATGTAAAGATAAAGCAAAACCTCGGTGTCCGATGTGGATTTGAAAAATATACCCCTTGATTTAAGTTTGTTTTTCAAATCTCCATAGTTTATTATATTCCCATTATGCACGACGGCTATGGTTCCACCCTCTTCAAGTATATAAAAAGGCTGTATATTCTCCTGCCTCCAGCTTTCACCTTGCGTTGAATATCTTGTGTGCCCTATGATGATCCTCATATAGGGATCCTTTCCAAACTTATCCATAACCTGATGTACCAAACCCAAGGTTTTAAAAGTTATAAATTCTCCATCAATACTATAACCTACAAAGCCCGTGGATTCCTGTCCCCTGTGCTGCAATCCCTGCAAAACATACAAGAACTCACTTAATTTTACACCCCTTTTACTGAAAGCACCTGCTATACCGCACATTACGGCCTAAGAGAGTTAAGAACGACGGTAATAGAGCTTAAACTCATAGCTGCCGCGGAAAGCTCCGGTGGAACATATCCAAAGGCTGCAACGGGAATTAGAAGGGTGTTGTAAAGAAATGCCCATAAAAGATTCTGGGCTATCCTCCTGTATGTTTTTCTCGTTAAGTGTAAAATCTCGGGAACGCGATCAATATCCCCTCTAAGGATCACGATATCACCCGCAAGCGCGGCTATATCCGAGGCGCTTCCGACGGCTATACCTATATCAGCCTTTGAGAGGACGGGAGCGTCATTTATCCCATCACCCACAAAGGCCACCTTACCAAAGTTCCTTTTAATATATTCAACCTTTTCAACCTTCTCATCGGGTAAAACATTTGCGAAGTACCCATCAACATTTAATATATCCGCCACCTTCTTTGTATTACTTTCACTATCACCGCTGATTATGAACACTTTTATCCCCATACTCTTCAATTCTTTCACAGCATTGAATGCCGCATCCTTTATTCCATCCTCTATAAGGAATTTACCATATATACCATCAACGCCCACCCAAAGACCTTCTCCCTCCTTTCCAACGAATTTCCCCTTTCCTAACCTTACTCTCTTTCCTTCAATAATACCCTCAATGCCCATACCCGGATACTCCTTCACATCATCAACCTTCAAATCCGAGGATCCACAGTATTCATACACGGCTTTTGAATAAGGATGATTACTCTTGGATGCTAAAGCAGAAGCATATTTTAGAATATCACCATTCCCCACAAACTTCTTAACTCTCGGCCTTCCAACTGTCAGTGTTCCGGTTTTATCAAAACATACAGCCTTAATATCCTTTGCCCTTTCAAAGACTTCTGGATGCTTTACCAATAAACCTTTTTTGGTGGATCTACCTACCATAACGCTTATGGCAACAGGAGTCGCTATACCGAGGGCACAAGGGCACGCTATGACAACCACCGCTATCGCTGAGAGCAATGCCTTATCAAAACTCCCAAAGAACAACCAAGATATGAAGGTTATGGATGCTATTATCAGTACCAAGAGCGTAAAATGAGCCGAAATTTTATCGGCCAACCTCTGTATCCTATTTTTTTCTTCATTAGCCTTCAAAACTACCTCCTTCAATTTCCCAACGAATGTATCCTCTCCTACATTTTCAACTCTGACCTTTAAATATCCCGAAACCAAAACGGAACCCGCATAAACCTTATCGCCCTCTGAAACACTTACAGGTACAGATTCTCCGGTCAAGGCGGCCATAGAAACCTCACCGCTTCCATAAACAACCGAACCATCAACAGGTACCCTCTCACCAGTTTTAACGACTACGATTTCCCCTTCACTTAATTCACCTGTATATATCCTTTCTATCTTTCCATCGCGTTCAACATTAGCGAACCTCGGAACATTTTCTATTAGCTCTCCTATTTCCCTATAAGCCCTTTCCCTTATCTTTTCTTCAAGCGATTTGCCAAATAGAATTAAAGTTATAATTATGGATGCGGGTTCAAAGTGTCCGGATAAGAGTGCAGTTAAAACCCCTAAGGATATAAGGGAGTTCATATTGAGATTCCACCTTATAAACCCCATTACACCGGATTTGAGTATAGGAAAACCGCAGAATATTACCACGAACGAAGCCAAAATGCCTTGAAGAAGTAAGTTGTTGAAAGGTTTTACTCCTAAATAATGTCCCAACATAACCAAAACCGTTGGAATTAAGCTTAGGATAAACCTATGAAAAAGCTTTAGACCCCTTTTTTCAAATTTACTTACACCTTCAACTTCGCACTCATATCCAAAACCTTTCACGATCTTTAAAATCCTATCAATTGAGACTTGCACCGGTGAGTACTTTACAAATAGTCTGTTCTCGGCTACATCCACTTTTACCACACCTTCCAACGCTTCAACACTCTCGGATAACTTTTTTATGTTCGCGTAATCCATATTATGGATCTTTATAACAGCATCCTCAAAGGATATAACATAACCAAAATCCCTTAACTCCTTACTCGCCTCTATAAGCCCTTCTGAATCCTCAACCTCAGCCATGGCCCTACCAGACGAAAAATCCACTCTAACTTCATATATCCCCTTTTTGTTCTTTAAAACATTTTCAACCGTTCTGGCACAGGAAGCGCATGTCATTCCCCTTACGGGGAGGACGAGTTTTTTCAATTTAATGGCCGGGGAGGGAGTCGAACCCCCGACACAGGGATTTTCAGTCCCCTGCTCTACCGCCTGAGCTACCCGGCCGAAGAAGATATTATAAGGTGGAAAAATTTGTGGGAGCACCAAGTGAAAATCTTAGTTTAAACGAGGTATTGGGTATTTCAAGTGAAAGAGAAAATTTTTTACAGTTTTATAATAGCAGGCTATGGCTAAAAGAATTAGGGAACACTGGGGTTCAAGAATTGGTGTGGTTCTGGCAACAGCAGGAAATGCGGTAGGTCTTGGAAACTTGTTGAGATTTCCTTCAAAGGTTGCGATGTACGGTGGAGGAGCGTTCATAATCCCATATCTGATATCCATGCTCCTCTTGGGTCTTCCACTTATGTGGGTTGAATGGATGGCAGGAAGATACGGAGGTTTAAGAGGTCACGGTTCAACCGTAGGTATTATGGGCACCATACTTAAAGGAAAGCTATGGGCACGACTCTTAGGTGTTTTCGGAGTTTTGGCTCCTCTACTTATAGTGTTTTATTACATATATATAGAGTCCTGGACGCTTGGATACGCTGTACATTCTTTAATGGGGAACTTACCAAAGCCCGTTCAGACAACAGACACCGCCGAAGCCTTGAAGCCTTTTGCCGATTTTTTAAAGACTTATACCAAACCCTCATTTGAGGCTTATATATTCTTTTGGATTACATTCCTGCTGAACTGGATCGTTTTACACAGAGGTATAAGAAGAGGCATAGAGCTTGTAGCCAAAATATGTATGCCGATACTCTTTGTTATGGGAATAGTGTTGATAATAGTAATATTTACATCTAAGGGGACACATCCCGAATGGTCAGCCATGAAAGGGCTTGAATATATATGGAAACCCGATTTCTCAGCGATACTTAGGGGGGATGTTTGGGTTGAGGCGGCGGGACAGATATTTTTTACATTATCATTGGGTATGGGTGCGATAGCGGTATATGCGAGTTATGTTAAGGAAAAGGAGGATATAGTTGTAACTGGGGTTGCTACTGCAAGCACGAACGAATTCGTTGAGGTCATAATAGGTTCGTCCATAGCGATACCCGCCGCGTTTCTTTTCTTTGGTCCTCAGAGTATATCCGAACTCGCTTCCGCGGGAACTTTCAGGCTCGGTTTTATGAGTATGCCTGCGGTTTTAAACTCCTTACCTTTTGGATTCTTCTGGTCATTCGTTTGGTTTATGCTACTTTTCGTAGCGGCATTCACATCATCAATAGCTCTAACGCAGCCTATGGTAGCATTCTTGGAAGATGAACTGAATCTCAGTCATAAAAATGCCGTCGCCACTTCTATGATTCTCATACTCATAGGGGCGCATCTTTCAATATTTGTCAATGGCTATATAGATGAACTGGACTTTTGGGCCGGAAGTTTTATGCTTATATTCTTCGGGATAGTTGAGATTATATTCTTCGTATGGATATTTGGTCCTAACAACTTCATAGAAGAACTCAATAAAGGTGCGGATGTTAAAGTGCCTCGCTGGGTAGCTTACATCACAGGTACGATAACCTTGGTGTTCCTTACGGGGATAATGATCATGTGGTTCTCCCAGAATTTTCAAAAGGCTCTTATGCAGGAAGGGACGGGTATATGGTTGGCGAGGATAACGATATTTACATTGTTAGGAATATTGTTCTTTATAACTTGGATAACTACTGGAAGGAACGATGCCTGATTCTCTAAGCACCCGATTTTTGAGGTTTTCAAGTAAGGAATTGTAGTAATATATACTGTGTAGGGATGCCAATCTACCCGCAAGCGTTTCATTTACCGTAAATAAATGTCTTAGGTAAGCTCTGGTGAAGTTTCTACATGCATAACAATCGCAGTTGGGATCAATAGGTTTCTCATCGTATTTGTATCTCGCTGATCTCAAATTTATCTTCCCTTCCGATGTGAATACGGTTCCCCTTCTGGGATTCCTAGTAGGTAGGACACAGTCAAATATATCCGCTCCCCTTTCAAAAGCATCAACTATATCCTCGGGTAGTCCTATACCCATAACATACCTTATTTTATCCTCTGGAAGTCTTTCAAGAACCAGATCAAGTATCCTGTTCCTTTCATCCCTACTCTCTCCCAATGCCAATCCACCTACCGCGTATCCGTCAAAACCTATATCAAGGAGCTCATCAACGGATCTCCTTCTCAAATCCTCGTATATACCACCCTGAACAATCCCAAACTGAGCCTGATAAGGATGTTTTAATTCTAAGAATCTTTTCCTGCACCTTTTAGCCCATAGAGTCGTTAATCTTAAAGATTCTTCTGTCCTTTCCCTGTCCGAAGGTAATGGAACGGGGTAATCCAAAACCATAGCTATATCCGATCCCAACTTATATTGAATATCAACGATCTTTTCAGGTGTGAAAAATTCTTCACTTCCATCTATTGGCGATTTAAATAACACCCCATCTTCCTTAATTCTTCTTAAATTTTCAAGACTGAAAACCTGAAAACCACCAGAATCCGTTAATATAAAACCTTTCCAATTCATGAAATCGTGTAATCCTCCGAACCTCTGTATCAATTCCTCGCCTGGTCTCATATGTAGGTGATATGTGTTGGCTACTATCATTTTGGTACCTACGGACATAAGTTCATCGGGGGATAGAGTTTTCACAGCCCCATAAGTTGCTACGGGCATAAAAACGGGCGTAGTTATAACTCCCCTATGTGTTATAAGCATACCAACCCTTCCAGCATGCTTTTTACTTTTGGCTATGACGATGAACTTCAAACCAGAATTCTATTGATGAATGGTGAATTCTACTTGCTCAAAAGTTGCACTAATGCCATCAAAAATCCGACTATGCCAATGAACTGACCTATCCAGAACACGAACATCCACCTGATTATATCGGCCTTGGCTTTTCCTATCTCGGAATGCATCTCCGAGCGGAGTTGTCCCATCCTCTCATTCATCTCGGATCTTAACTTGCCTATCTCGTTG
>WGFI01000114.1 GCA_015492295.1 Caldifarciminota bacterium | reverse complement strand
CGTAGCCACTGAGAGTGGATATGTGTATGCCCTCAACGGAGACGATGGTTCAATAATTTGGAGCTATTTAGCATCAGGTGGTATCCGTGCAACTCCCGCCGTAGGTGATGTTGATAATGACAGCTTAAAGGAAGTGGTAATAGGTGATATGGGAGGAAATGTGTATATACTCAATGTTTCAACCGGAACCCTTGAAAACAGCTTTTCATTGACCCCTTCCTCTCCCATCTATCCTTATTGGTCTTTGGTTCTTGCCGATTTATATCCTATATCCGGATTGGAAATAGTTATTAGCACTGAAATCAGTTTTAGAGGCTCTCCCAACCATCTTTATGTATATTCACACACCGGTACAAGGCTGTTTCATGTTGATACGGTTGGGGATGGCACAACATTGGCGGATGTGGATAACGATGGATGTGTGGAGTTTGTAGGTGAAAGGGAAGGTAGCGGTGGTCCGCCTCCTGGAACGAGATACAAGGTTTATGATTCTCCAACAAATACGGGAAGCGCGTGCGCACCCTTAGGATACGATGATGACACAAAAGTCAGTGAGAATAAGGATTTGAACGAATATAAATCTGCGGAAATATATACGGTATCCGGGAGAAGGTTGAAGGAAAGTTCGTCAAGGGGTGTGTTCTTTATCAGGAAAGGAGAGAAGTTTATAAAGGTTATAAAACATTAATACTTATCCTTTGGTGACCCGGCTGTTTTTGCTGTTGGTTTTTGACTTAGTTAGGTGGAGCAAGTATCCTTAGGAGCGTAGATATTCATCCTCCGAAGCATTTGACTTGTGCTCCAGTTCTCACGAAAACTCGCCGGAGAAATTGGATCGGTCGGTTTGGCCTTTATGGATAAGCTTTTAAGGAAAATTGCAATATCGGTCCGTTTAGATATGATGATCCTACCATTACTCTGATTATGTTGAAATCAAAACCCAAACCCCCATACACGGTTGGATATTTACCCGTATATCCCGCACCGACTTTATACACGATCTTCTTAAACCTTGAAACCCTTGAAATCCATATACCTAACTTATCTCTACGATAAAACCCGATAAAATACCCATGAAATCTGATACCTAAGAGTATTTCCAATGTATTCTTTTCACCCTCGGGGACGGTAATAAACCATCCCGTCGTATCCCCATTTGAAACCGTTGAATCCTTGCTGAATCTCCTATATCTTATAAGGGCGTAAGTGTTGAAATTTTTATAATTTAATCCGATGACGCTTCCCATAAGTATGCCTTGAATAATATGTCCTAAGCTCAGGTTATTCTCTGGGAAAACATCCCTTCGTGATTTCAGCGATGAAGAGTAATTCTCCCTTACCAAACCAACCTCAAATCCCATGTAAAATATTCCCGTATAGAAATATCTGTTTAAGGTTGCCCATTCTTGAACATCCCTTTTACTTGAAGTTATCGTATCTATAACTTTATTATGATCACGGAGCAGGAAGGTAGAATCTTTTACAAAACCTTTATAGGTTCCAGCATATACGCAGAAACCCTTAAAACATCCTGAGACGAAAGGATAGGAGGAATTGGTATAATAGCTTACAGATAACTTCAAAGAATCTTCATAGTTCGGAAAGTAAGGCATTATCCCATAGTCTTCGGTAAGAAACACGGTGAGTATTATCATTTCTTCTTGTACCTCTCAATGCTCAGAAAAACGAACAAGATACCTACGGATATTATGTTCATAATCAATCCCATGAGTACCGGCGTATCCATACCATAAGAATGCGAGGATGATAAACCTTTTATGACACCGGGATGCAGAGTTCTGAACAGCCTTATTGAAAATATTACGATGGGGACATTCACAGCCGTTATTATACTCAACATAGCGGAGAACCTCTTCCTTAACTCCTCTTCCTCCACCAATGAGCGAAAAAATAAATAACCCAAGCCGAGCATCCAAAGTATGGCCATGCTTACGAGTCTCGGATCCCAAGTCCAGAAAGTCCCCCAAGCGGGTTTGGCCCATAAGGATCCGGTTATCAACGCTATGCTCAAAAATAATACGGAAACTTCCATAAAAGAGGCGCTCAACTTATCATATTTCGGATTTCTGCGATATATATAATACAATCCGAAAAATGCCGATAAAAATATCCCTAAGAAACTCATCCAAGCGGAAGGTACATGGATATAAAAGATCTTCTGGGTAATACCGAGGTCTTTACCTGAGGATTCAAACCACTTTACAGGTGGTATGATCCAAAGCGCGTAAATCTGCGTGAGAATCACAATGATCAGAACCATAAGATACCTAATCACAATCGTCTATTTTAAAGTTGAACATTCATCCTTAAAATATCCGTCTCAAAAGGGATGATCTTAGGGATAGAAATAAATCATAAAAAGTCTCACATAGCTGTGAGGGAAAAAGTTAGTATTGAAGAAAAAGATATACCGGTGGCATTAAAAGCTTTTCTAGAAGATAAGATATGGAAAAAAGGTGAATTTTCTGGCAAGATTTTATGTAAAGAGAAGTGTATTTTGAACGAAATGCCCAATCTATCTTTATGCCCACGAATGTTTTTTATAGAATCCGCCATAATATCCACATGTAATAGAACGGGTATATATGCCTTAGGGGGATGCGTTGAACCATTGGCTCGCTTCTTTATGGTATATAAAGGTATTGATCATAAAACCATTTCAAGATTTGAGGTATATAAAGGAAAAGATCTGGTTAAGCACATATTTGCAGTCTCTGCTGGTCTTGAATCGCAGGTTATTGGAGAGCCTCAGATTTTAGGACAGGTACGCCGTTCCTATGAATTGGCTAGGGAGAGTGGATGCATAGGACCCGTCTTCAACGAACTCTTCCAAAGAGCTATACGTGTGGGAAAAAAGGTAAGGACATTGACTTCGCTTGGAAATAAACCTATGTCCTTTGCTACTATATCCTTTGATCTGATCTCAAAATATCATAAAAATTTAAGTGAAGTAAGGTTTATTATACTTGGAACGGGTGAAATGGCTGAAAATATCATAGGGATTTTCAAAGATAGAGGTTTGAAGAACGTTTATATAACCAGTAAGAGTGTGGAGAGGGCCAAATACGTTTCCCAAAGATTAGGGGTTCCATATATTGATATCAAGAACATAAGTTCCCATCTTAGGGAAGGAGATGTTCTGATAAGCGCCACCAATACCTCGGAGAATAATTATATAATACGGTTTAAAGACATTCCTAGGGATAAAAGGGTCCTTATAATAGATTTGGGATTACCTCGCACCGTGGATCCAAAGATAAGAAAACTGAACAATGTTAAGCTTTACGATCTTGATGATTTAAAGGTTATAAGTGAAGAAGCTAGAAAATTGAGAGAGAGGGAGTTGCCTAAGGCTTGGGATATAGTTGATAGAGAGGTTGAAAGTTTTTGGCAATGGTTGAATCAACAGAAAGCAAAGCCGGTTATAAGAGCCTTACATGACAGGGCGGAAAGAATAAGAAAGGAACAGCTTGAATGGGCTTATAAAAAGCTGGGTGGTTTGGATGAAGAGCAGAAAAGAATAATTGATTTAATGACCTCGAGGATCGTTAAAAAGATTTTGCATACTCCAACTGTAAAATTAAAATCCTTGGTAAGTGAAGATTTTAAATCAAACGATCCTTTGGAGGTAGCCTCAAAGATATTTGATGTTGGAGATACCTATCACCATAACAAGACCTTTTTGGTCGGAACCAGGGGAAGCAAATTGGCGAGGATTCAAACACTGTGGGTCATAGAGAAATTGAAGGCCCTTTATCCACATTTGGATTTTATAGAAAAAGTTATAACAACCAGGGGAGATAAGGGTATAACGGAAGGTGTGGGTGTTTTTGTGAAAGAAATAGAATTGGCGCTATTGCGAAAAGAGATAGATTTAGCTGTACATAGTTTGAAGGATTTACCCACAAAATTGCCGGAGGGTTTAAGTATAGCCGCAATTCCCGACAGAGCCGACCCAAGGGATGTTCTTATTTCAAAGGATGGTAAAACTTTAAAAAACCTAAAAAGAGGAGCCGTAGTGGGTACGAGCAGTTTGAGAAGGAAGGCTCAGATTAAAGCTTTAAGACCCGACTTAAATGTCGTTGATATAAGGGGTAATGTTGATACGAGAATAAGAAAACTTGAGGAAGGTGAGATTGATGCTATCATACTCGCGAAGGCTTCCGTTGAAAGATTGGGTTTAGAAAAGTATATTACCGAGATTCTATCCTTTGATATCATGCTTCCCGCCGTGGGACAAGGGGCGTTAGCGGTGGAAGTGAGGGAGGATAATACGATCGTTGGAAACATGGTTAAAAGTATAGATAGTAAGCGGGAACATATAGCTGTAAAGGCGGAAAGGGCTTTTCTTGAATATCTCGGTGGGGGTTGTAGGGTGCCGATAGCGGGATACGCTAAGGTGTCAAACGAAAGGATAATCATAGAAGGTTTGGTAGCATCACCCGATGGATCCAAAATAATAAGGGAGAAGTCCGAAGGTTCTGTGGAAGATCCCGTTGGTGTTGGGTACGCGCTGGCGGAAATACTTCTATCAAAAGGGGCTTATGAGATATTAAAACATTATGAGCGGGCTTAAAGGTAAAAAGATTCTGATAACCCGACCCAAGGGACAATGCAAAGAATTCGCATATAAGCTGTTGAATCTTGGAGCGCACCCCATAATCAAACCCATGATAGAGATACGTCCCGTTGATGACTGGAAATATGTGGATAACGCTTTGAATGGGCTTAAAGATGGTAATTACGATTGGGTGATATTCACGAGTGTAAATGGGGTTAAATATACCCTTACGAGGATGGAAAATTTAAACATACCTAAGAGCGTATTAAATATGGTGAGGATAGGAGCCATAGGTCCTTCAACCGCCTCGTTCATTCAGAGGGAGGGTTTGAAAGTGGATTTTATTCCTGAGGAGTATATATCGGAATCTTTGGGGGAAGGTTTGGAGGTTAGGGGGCAGAGAGTTTTACTTTTGAGATCAAAGATCGCACGTAATACGCTACGAGATATATTGATCGCTAAGGGGGCTTATGTTGATGAGGTTCCGGTATATACGATCAAATCCTGCACTATAAATCGCAACGAGCTGTTAGACGTACTTAAAGATGTTGATATTATAACATTCACAAGCTCTTCAACCGTTCATCACTTCATTGGTAATTTAAACGATAAAATATATTTGGATGGGAAAATCATAGCGAGTATAGGACCGATTACTTCGTCCGAAATCAGAAAGTATGGACTATCCGTTCATGTTGAAGCTGAGGAGCACACGATAAACGGACTTATAAGGGCGCTTATAGGGTATTTTAATAAGGAGGAAAACCATGCAAAGGACTATTGATTTAATTTTAAGAAATAGACCAAGAAGATTAAGGAAAACACCTTCCCTGATTGATATGTTGCAGGAAACGCGTTTGAGTATAAAAGGGCTTATATATCCAGTATTTGTGTGTGGGGGAAGGGATGTTAAGGAACCTATAGCTTCAATGCCAGGCCAATACAGACTTTCCATAGATGTATTGCTTAAAGAGTTGGAAGAGATTCGAGACCTTGGCATCCCATCGATCCTTCTGTTCGGTATTCCCGATAGAAAGGATTCCTTTGGATCCGAGGCTTATGATGATAACGGTATAGTCCAAAACGCCGTCAGGGCTATAAAGGAGAATTTACCAGATGTTGTAGTTATCACGGATGTATGTTTATGCGCTTATACCGACCATGGGCATTGTGGCTTAGTAAAGGATGGGAAGATTCTCAACGATGAAACTCTGGAAATTCTATCAAAAGTCGCCGTCTCCCATGCAGATGCAGGTGCCGATATTGTTGCTCCAAGCGCTATGATGGATGGGCAGGTTAAAGCGATAAGAGAAGCGCTGGATCATAACGGTTTCAAAGATGTAGCGATTATGAGTTATTCGGCAAAATATGCATCTTCAATGTACGGGCCGTTTCGTGATGCGGCCGAGTCTTCACCCAAATTCGGAGATAGAAGAGGTTATCAAATGAATCCGGCCAATGTGAGGGAGGCTATCAGGGAGGTTAGAATTGATATTGAGGAGGGAGCGGATATAGTCATGGTGAAACCGGCACTATCCTATCTTGATGTTATATCAAGGATAAGAAGCGCATTTGATGTTCCCTTAGCCGCATACAATGTTAGCGGTGAGTACTCAATGATAAAAGCCGCATCCGAAAGAGGTTGGATTGACGAGAAAAGCGTCGTTCTGGAAATCCTGACATCCATAAAGAGAGCCGGAGCGGATCTGATAATCACATACTTCGCTAAGGATGTCGCAAAATGGTTAAAGGAGGTGTGAAATGGATAAACTCGTAGTTCAATATTTGGTTTTTGGTATGGATAGAAGCTGGAGGTTCTTGGATGAGGAGGAAAAGGTAAGGTACAGAGAGGAGTTTAAGAGTTCTTTGAAGGATGAGGATATAACCACTTACACTTACAGTTTAACGGGTTTAAAACCCCAATGCGATGCCTTACTATGGAGAATTTCAAAATCTTTGGAAAGTCTTCAAAATTCCACAAGCAGGATGCTGAGGACGAACTTTGGGAAATATATGAACTTGAAGTACATTATGACAGGATTGACCCGACCATCTCAATATGTTAAGAAACCTACTACACAAGAGCAAGGTATGTTGGTTCCTGATCGTAAAAAATATATAATCGTTTATCCTTTTACAAAAACGAGCGAATGGTATCTGCTGAAAAAGGAAACCAGACAGGGTATGATGAATGAGCATATAGTTGTGGGAAGGAAGTTTCCCGAAGTCAGGCAACTCTTGGCGTACTCTTTTGGTATAGATGATCAGGAGTTCATAGTAGCCTATGAGACCGACGACCTATGGACCTTTCAGGATTTGGTTATGGCTTTGCGTGAAACGGACGCCAGAAGATACACGCTGAAAGATACGCCCATATTCACAGGTATATACCGTTCGGTTGAAGAGTTAATTGAGATCTTAGGATGAGAGCATACATCTTTAAAGAAAAACCCATGCTTATATACTGGGAAATAACGCAGGCCTGTGATTTGGCATGTAAGCATTGTAGAGCGGAGGCTATACCCAATCGCCACCCTTTGGAGCTGACATTTGATGAAGCTGTCAATATCGTTGATGAAATAACGAAATTTGGAAGGCCGTATCCTCACATAGTTTTAACTGGTGGAGATATAATGCACCGTCCGGATATATTTGATATAATCGCTTATATTAAAAGGAAGGGTTTAAATGTTTCGGTATCCCCCAGCGCTACGAAAAGGTTGGATTATGAAGCCATAAAAGAGTTTAAACGATTGGGCGTCCATAGCATATCATTGAGTTTGGATGGGTCAGATTCTACAAAGCATGACGAGTTTAGGGGAGTTTCAGGGTGTTTTGAATGGACGATAAAGGCCATGGAGAACACGATAAATGTGGGAATACCTTTGCAAATAAACACTTTGGTATCAGCCGAAACCTTTGAGGATATACCAAATATATATGATATGCTGAGGAACTTTCCGATACTTAGATGGAGCGTATTTTTCCTAGTTGAAACCGGAAGAGGTAAAAATCTCAAATCTATAACGCCTTCTCAAGCGGAATACCTCCTCAATAGGTTATACGAATGGATGAAGGAGGCGGAATTTGCAATTAAAACCACCGAATGTATGCATTTTCGTAGGGTAGTATATTCAAGGATGGTTTCAGAGGGATACAAACACGGCGAAATATTAAGAAGTCCTGGGGGGAGAGGTTTTGGAATAAGGGATGGGAATGGAATAATGTTTATATCCCACATAGGTGAAGTTTATCCGTCAGGTTTCCTTCCTATATCGGCGGGAAATGTAAGAGGCAAAAGTCCGGTGCATATATATCGCGAATCCCGATTGTTTAACGATTTAAGAGATCCCGACAAATTTAAAGGAAAATGCGGCAGATGTGAGTTTAGATATATATGCGGTGGATCAAGGGCTCGGGCGTTCGCTTCCACGGGAAATCCGCTGGAAAGTGATCCTTTATGTCCATACATACCAAAGGGAAATGGAGTTATCGCGTAGGCTGTTCAATGAAGCTCTGAGGGTGATACCTGGGGGCGTTAATAGTCCGGTTAGAGCATTTAAAGCCGTAGGGGGAGAGCCTTTTTTCGTTGAGAAGGCGGAAGGTTCAAGATTATACACTGTTGATGGACAGGAACTATTAGATTATGTGCAGTCATGGGGAGCGTTGATATTGGGGCATGCGCATCCAAAGGTTCTCGGATATATAAAAGAGGCGCTGGACAAAGGTACAAGTTATGGAACACCCGTTGAGAATGAAATAAAGCTGGCCAAATTGGTTAAGGAAGCCTTTCCGAGTATAGAACTCGTAAGATTCGTAAATTCGGGGACGGAAGCGACCATGAGCGCTATAAGGCTCGCGAGGGCATATACCAAGAGAGATAAAATTATCAAGTTTGAGGGATGTTATCATGGTCATGCGGATCATCTGTTGGTCAGCGCGGGTTCAGGGGCGATGACATTCGGGGTTCCCAGTAGTCGGGGTGTTCCTTATGATATAACGAAAAATACCTTAATAGCAGCGTTCAACGACCTTGAAAGCGTTAGCTCTCTGTTTCAGAAATTTCCAGAGGATATAGCCGCGGTTATAGTTGAACCTGTAAGTGGAAACATGGGAGTTGTTCCACCGAGGGAAGGATTTTTAAAAGGTTTAAGGGAAATAACCCGAAAATACGGATCCTTGCTCATATTCGATGAAATAATAACGGGTTTTAGGATTTCCTTTGGAGGGGCGCAGGAAATGTACGGTATTTATGCCGATATAACCTGTCTTGGGAAGATCTTGGGAGGGGGCTTGCCCATTGGAGCCTATGGGGGGCGCAAGGAGATTATGGAAATGGTATCACCCTTGGGATCCGTTTATCAGGCCGGAACGCTTTCAGGAAACCCAGTGGTTATGGCAGCAGGTGTATCAACCTTAGAACATATAAAAAACAATATGGAAATTTACTCATATCTTGAAAATCTTGGTAACATGTTAGAGGAAGGAATAGAAGATTTGGCTAAGCACAAAGGGATACCTGTGAGAGTAAATAGGGTTGGCTCCATGCTTACAGTATTCTTTACGGAAGAAGATGTTTATGATTACAAAACCGCGAAAAAATCCGATACATCCACGTATGCAAAGTTCTTTCATTCCCTTTTGAGGAGAGGTATCTACATTCCTCCTTCGCAGTTTGAAGCGTGGTTTCTATCTTCCGCGCATACGAAGCACGATATAGAGAGAACCCTTGATGCGATAAAAAGAGCCTTTGATGAAATTTAACGATAGGTTCTTGAAGGCATGTTATAGGAAACCCGTTGATACTGTTCCCGTATGGTTTATGCGGCAAGTTGGAAGGTATCAACCGGAGTACAGGAGGTTGCGCGAAAAATACTCTATCTCCGAGATCATAAAAAATCCCGAACTATGCGCAAGATTAACCATGTCGGCGGTTAAAGATTTGGGTGTGGATGCGGCTATACTTTTCTCCGATATAACGGTCATATTTGAGGGCATGGATGTAAATTACGAGATAGTTGAAAACTCCGGTCCAGTGATTGACAAACCTTTAAGGGATATTGAAAAACTGTGCAATTTAAGGACGATAGAGCCCGAACTGGATATTCCTTATGTTCTTGAAACCATAAGGATACTAAAAGATGAGCTAAAATCTCCTTTGATAGGATTTTCGGGTGGTCCTTTTACCTTGGGAAGTTATATGATAGAGGGGGGTTCGACAAAGAACTTTACTTATACGAAGTATTTTATGTATAATCACCGTAGGGAGTGGGAGATCTTTATGGATAAACTTACGGATAATATAATCCTTTTTCTTAAATCGCAGGTCAGATCCGGTGTGGATGCTTTGCAGATATTTGATACCTGGATCGGTTATCTCGGTTTTTCGGAGTATAAGGAATATGTGTTTCCAAAGGTGAAGAGACTTGTGCTATCTTTAAAGCGGGAAAATGTTCCTATAATATACTTCGGTCTATGCACATCCCACCTGTTGAAGCTGATAAAGGAGCTTGATGTGGATGTTGTGGGGTTTGATTGGAGAATGGATATAAATTCCGCCTGGAATATCGTTGGATACGATAAAGCGGCCCAAGGAAACTTAGATCCTGCTGTGCTTTTGTGTTCATGGGATGTTGTGAAAGAGAAAACGGAACATATACTGCATTCCGTAAGAGGAAAAGTTGGGTACATATTTAATCTTGGTCATGGGGTGTTGCCTGAAACCCCTGTCAGTAATTTAAAGCGCTTGGTTGATTTTGTACATGAAAAAGGAGGTGATAATTATGAATAAAGGGATCTTACTTATGGCATATGGGAGTCCTGATAGATTGGAAGATGTGGAAGATTATTTCACCCATATAAGAGGAGGAAGGAAACCCAAAGCTGAAGAAATTGAAAATCTCAAAGAAAGATACAGAAAGATAGGCGGTGTATCTCCACTTAAAGATATAACTTTCAGGCAGGCCAAATCTCTGGAAGAATCTTTAAATGGTTATAAGGTTTATGTTGGGATGAAACATTGGTATCCGTTCATACATGAAACCGTTGAAAGGATGGCTTTAGATGGTATAAAGGAAGCACTTGGTATCGTTTTGGCTCCCCACTATTCCAGAATGAGCGTAGAGATGTATATTCAAGAAGCTCAGAGAGCATCCGAAAAATTTTCTATGAATATGAAGTTTGTAAGAAGTTGGTATAATCATCCTTCATTTATAAAGGCATGGAAACAACTGATAAACGAAGCCTTGGGAAGATTTCCATCAAAAGAAGATGTATTCTTCGTATTTACAGCGCACAGTTTGCCAGAGAGGATACTTCAATGGAACGATCCTTATCCGGATCAGATAAGAGAAACCGCCAAACTGATAGCCGAGGCTTTGAGGATACCTTATGACAGATGGAAGGTGGCGTATCAAAGTGCCGGCCATACGAACGAGCCTTGGCTCGGTCCCGATGTGCTTGATATTATAGACGAACTCGCGAGTGAAGGATATAAAAATATTTTAATATGTCCCGTAGGTTTTGTGTCAGATCACTTAGAAATTCTGTACGATATAGATGTGGAATGCAAGGAAAAGGCGAGGGAATTGGGTATTCATTTGGAAAGAACCAGATCTTTTAACGATGATCCCATCTTTATTGATGCGCTTCACGATATAGTTATTGAGAACCTATGAAAGTCGCCATAATAGGTGGAGGTATAACGGGACTTTCAACGGCGTACTACCTTTTAAGGCTTTCAAGGGATAAAAGGATTCCGTTGGATATTACGCTTATAGAATCCGAAGGGAGATTGGGGGGAAATATAATCACTGAGAGGTTAAGGGGTTTTATAATTGAGGGGGGACCGGATTCGTTTTTAACATATAAACCGTGGGCTTTGGAGATGTGTAGGGAATTAAATATTTACGAAGATCTGATTCCTCCAAAATCGGATAGGACTTTCATTCTCTGGAAGGGCGAATTTTACGAGGTTAAACATTTAAGCGTTCAATCCATGATAAAAAGCGATTTATTGTCTCTTAAAGGTAAAATCAGACTTTTGTTGGGTACGCTAATATCCCAAGGGGACTTCCATAAGGATGAACCCTTAGGTAAATTTATAGAGAGAAAGTTTGGGAGAGAATTTAAAGAAAAGATATTTGAACCCATATTTTCAAATGTCTATGCTGCATCTGTGGATGATCTGAGCCTCAAAGCGACGATGCCTAAGATATCATTACTAAAAAAGAAAATTACATCCAAACTTCCGCCTTTTATGTCTTTAAGATACGGTATGCATCAGCTCGTGGAAAGTATATATGGGAAAATAAAGGAAGATGTTAAAATAATTTTGAACCATAGAGTTGTGAATGTTGAACCCTTGGATAGTGGTTATTACATAAAAACTAACGGTGGAAGTATGAGATTTGATAAAGTGATCATAACCACTCCATCGTATATTACCGCTGAAATTCTGGGAGGTCCAACGGGGTATATAAGGGAAGCGTTATATAGTATTAAATACTCACCTGTTATTGTTATAAACTTCGTATTCAATCGCGAGGATGTGGGAATTCCACTTAGAGGCACGGGTTTCGTTATCCCAAAAAACGATGGATTCACCGTATCTTCTTGTACATGGACTTCCTCAAAATGGACAAATAGAGCACCTGATGATTATATACTCCTAAGAGTCTTCATAAATCTTAAAATTGATCCGAATGAGGCGGTTGATAGGGCGTACAAAGAGATAAAAGAGATTATGGATGTAAAAGGAAGGCCTTTAATCACAAAGGTGTTCAATTGGGAAAGGGGAATACCTAAATATACGGTCGGTCATATTGAAAGAGTTCAAAGTTTAGAAAATCATCTTCTTGAATTCAAAGGTTTAATGATTGCAGGTTCCTATTTTAAAGGTATAGGGGTACCGGATTGTGTGAGGCAAGGTAAAGAATCCGCCAAGCGTATAATATCCGCATTATGAAAAAAACAAACAAACTTTTGAATGAGCAGATAAATCATGAGTTCTATTCAGCCTATCTGTATCTCAGTATGGCCGCTTACTTTCATGAATTGGGTTTAAAAGGGTTTGCAAGGTGGCTTGAAATTCAGGCAAAGGAAGAGGTTGAGCATGCCATCAAGTTCTATAAACATCTCGTAGATAAAGGGGAAAAGGTTGTGCTCAAATCTATAAAGGAACCTCCAAAGGATTGGGAGTCGCCGAAGGAAGCTTTTTCGCAGGCTCTTGAACATGAAAAAAAGATAACCCGTCTCATATACGATATAGGAAAAGTTGCACTTAAAGAAGAGGAGTATGGAACCTGGGAGTTCTTAAATTGGTTTTATAAGGAGCAAATTGAGGAAGAAGATATAGTTAGGGATGTTCTCAATTCTCTGAACCTCATAGGTGAGGATAAGGTTGGGCTTTATCTCCTTGATAAGGAACTCGGGGGTAGAGAGGAGGGATAAACTCTTCCGCTCTCTACCGAACGCTTGAAAACGCTAAACCGTAAAGTCTAACGACCTAACAACACCCCTTTAATCCTTTCAACTCTATCCCCCATCCTAACCTTAACCGTATAAACGCCTTTTGATAGGTTTAGAGGATACTCATACCTACCAGCAGGCAAGTATCCAAGACTCACCCTTTTAACGAGTTTCCCAGAAGCATCATAAACATCAAAGCCTAAGTAGGAGGAAAATTGTAAATTGATAATTAAATGGTTCTTTGATAGAACGACATTAGATATGTATTCTTTTTGCATCTCATTTGTGTTTGTGAAATCTGGGAATAATCTACTCACAAAGGCGTCAATACCACCAGTAGTACCGAACACATTTCTACTTGGTGCAAAGTCGCTGGAATTGTAAGTATAACCAGCAACAAACACATTGCCAGAGTTGTCTATCGCTAAGGAAAAAGCCCTGTCATTACTACTTGAAGCCAGGATAGCAGTAGCGATATGTGTTCCTAAGTCGTTGCTTAACTTACTCACAAAGGCATCATAATATCCAGTAGTACCGAACACATTTCTACTTGGTGCAAAGTCGCTGGAATTGTAAGTATAACCAGCAACAAACACATTGCCAGAACCATCTATCGCTACGGAACGAGCAT
>WGFI01000113.1 GCA_015492295.1 Caldifarciminota bacterium | reverse complement strand
TCCTCTTGAACCTGGTTTAATACCTCTATTAAGGCTTCGCTTCCTTCCTTTGCAAGCTTCTCCTTTAATGCTTCTGGTATTTTTATCACTGCCATAATAACGGTATTTTAAAGGGGAAAGGTTTCTTTGGGTTTTTCAGCCTTAGAATTTTCAACTTATGTTGGATGTAAAGGTGATGGATTTGGAATCATCCGATAAGGGCAATGAATGGGATATAGCCATAGTGGGAGGAGGGCCGGCGGGGTTGGGAGCGGCCATATACGCTTCAAGATCCATGAGAAAAACTGTTGTTTTTGAGAAAAGCGTGTTAGGTGGGCAGATAGCAACGACCGATGAGGTTGATAATTATCCGGGTATAAGGGCGAAGGGGCCTGAAATTGCGGCGATGTTTGAGAAGCACGCGAGGGATTTTGGAGCTGAAATCATTTTTGCGGAAGTTCTATCCATAAAAAAGGTTGAAGATGAGTTTATACTTGAAACTACTGAGGGGAAACACAGGGCGAAGGCGGTTATATGGGCTGCGGGCGCGGAACCTAAGAAATTGGGAGTTCCAGGTGAGAAGGAATTTACGGGAAGAGGGGTTTCTTACTGCGCCGTATGCGATGGGGCTTTCTTTAAAGGCAAAACCGTGGCCGTGATTGGGGGTGGAGATTCGGCATTCACGGAAGGGCTTTATCTCTTAAATATGGTTGGAAAGCTCTATCTCATACATCGTAGAGAGCAGTTTAGGGCGCAGAGATACTATGTTGAACAACTCAAATCAAATCCCAAATCCGAAATTTTAACGAATAAGGTGGTGGTGGAGTTCGTTGGCGATAAGTTTCTCAAAGGTTTAAGACTCAAAGATACGAAAACTGGTGAGGAGAGTTTTCTTGAAGTTGATGGAGCATTCATATACATAGGTTTGAGACCTGTAAATGATCTCATAAAGGATTATGTTGATCTTGATGAAAGGGGATTCGCCCTTGTAGGTGAAGACACGAAGACAAAGACCCCGGGGCTTTTCGTTGCGGGCGATGGAAGAATAAAACCCCTAAGGCAACTCGTTCATGCATTGTCCGATGGGGCGACGGCCGCAATAATGGCCGATGAATATATAAGGCATTTGGAAAGTGTGAAGGTTGGATAAGGTATATCTTGTAAGGTATTCCTCTGAGATCTTCACGAAGGGTGAAGGTTTAAAGAGACAGCTGATATACGCTCTTTATAAGAACATAAGCGATGCCCTTGAAAGGGCGGGTATAAAATCCTATGTAAAGAGAGATAGGGATAGGGTTTATGTTTTTACGGACGAGGATGTGAGGGATGTTATAAAGAAAGTCTTCGGTGTAAGCTCCTTTTCGCCGAGTTTGCACACCAGATATTTATCCTTGAATGATTTGAAGCTATTTATAAGAGAGAACTTCGGCAGCATCGTAAAGGGGAAGGAGTTTGCCGTGAGGGTTAAGGTAAGGGATAAAAATATATCAAGCAGATTTCTTGAAAGGGAACTGGGCTCTGTTCTATATGATCTTTCAAAGGGCGTAAATCTTGAATCCCCAGATGTTCAGGTGAATGTTGAGATTCGCGGTGAAGATATATACGCTTACACGGAAACTATAAGAGGATACGGAGGTTTTCCCGTTGGGACGCAGGGTAAGGCGATATCCCTAATATCTGGAGGATTTGATTCCGCGGTTTCCTCATGGATGGCTTTAAGGAGAGGTTTAAAGGTTTTCTTCGTTCTGTTTGACATGGGAGGGAAGGAGCATGTTGATGGGGTGCTTTCCTTGGTTAGGAAACTTTACAATGATTGGATATACGGATATGAACCCAGCCTTTATGTTCTTGAATTTTGGCCACTTCTGAGGGAGTTGAGTAAGGTAAAACCGAAGTACAGGTTGATAATACTTAAAAGGATTATGTACCGTTTAGGCGAGATACTGGCCAAGAATCTGAATGCCGAATGTATTATAACGGGCGAATCTCTGGGGCAGGTATCAACACAGACTCTACATAATCTAAGGATAATTGAAGAGAGCATAAACATTCCCGTTTTTAGACCGCTTATATTCCACGACAAGGAAGAGATTATAGACTTGGCGAGGCGAATAGGAACATACGAGATTTCCGAAAGGATCCCTGAGTTCTGCGCCATAGCCCCCGCCCCACCACCCAGGGCAAATTTACAGGATATAGTGCGTGAGGAGAAAAAGGTGATGAATGTTATTGATACCATTATAAATTCTGCGAAAAGATACGATATGCAACTTGAAAGTTTTTCGGAAGATGGGTTATTTATAAAGGAATTACCTAAAAATGCCGAGGTTATAGATCTTGAAAAGGTTGATTTCTACGATGTATTGGATAAGGTTCAAACCTTTGACAGGAATAAGGTTTATGTATTTATATGCAGGGAAGGTATGAAGAGTAGGCAGATGGCCAAGATCCTTAGGGATATGGGATTTAAGGCTTATTATACCTCTTGATGATTTTATCAGGTTTTTTGACTTGACACAGAAAATCTTTCCACCATATAATTACCGTAATAGGAGGTGAGATATGATGATGGTCATTTTAACGCAAATTGCAAATCCTTATGTGTTTAAAAGGGATGTGAATATGTGGAGGGTGAATATAAGGGATGATGGATTCTGGTCATGTTCCAGATGCGTTGAGAATCTCAGAAGGGAAATTTACCGTTCCTTTCAGGATTACCTACAATTCGTGGCGTATTCAACCTTGAAGAGAACCTTTTACTTAAAGGTTATAAACGGTGCGAAGATAGATACCGCGCTCTTGGGGGAAATAATAAGGAAAGCGGGGGTAAAGGATTATGAAATACGTTTCTAAGGTTTTGACCTTGTTGGTTTTGGTTTTTGGAACGGTAAAAGCTCAAACCTGGGCTGGGCTTTCAACCTTCGGAGGAGCGGATTATGATCAGATGTGGGCGATAGATTTCAGGGGGGGTTCCAATCCGGTTTTAGGTTTATTCACTATATCTTACTCCATAAGCGGAAGCGATGAGGATTATGTCCTTATAACCCCTTATTGGCAAAAAGTCATAGGAAATACGGGTGGAAGGGATGACTGGATGTACAAGACTGTGTGGCTGAACAGCGGAAATATAGTTGTAGGTGGAGCTTGGTGCAACGATGGTGGAGCGGGACCCGGCAGCTGCTACGCCCCACTCTACGGTTTCGTGGTCGGTTTAAACTCATCCGGGAACTTCCTATGGGGTAGGCATGCGGACTTCTCAAACCAATGGGGTTGCTCAGGGAATAGTAATAGAGAAACCAGAATACTTGATGTGTCACCGACGAGCGATGGTGGTTTCTTAACAGCAGGCATCCTGGTATACAACATTGATGATGGTTGGGGTAATTGCATAAGTAGCGATGCCGACGGTTTTATAGCCAAGTTCAACTCAACCGGAGGATTGCAGTGGATAAGGATAGTGGATTATGCGGCTGACGATAATATAGCAACCACAGCCTTTGAAACGACCGACGGAAACTATGTCCTCCTCGCTCCGAGTTTCTATGAGGTGGGAGTACTAAAATTTAGCCCATCGGGTGGATTGATTTGGCAAAGGAGATACCCAAGGAACATAGCGGGTTCGGCTATAACCCTCTCCTGGGGTAAGCCCACATCGGATGGTGGTTTCATACTAACGACTCACATAGCGGGTAGCAATGATGATATACTCTTTATGAAGTTCAACTCCTTAGGGTATTTCGTTTGCGCGGCGAGGATCGCCACCCCAGGAAACGATTACGGAATAGATGTCGTTGAAGGACCCACTTGGTACTGGGTCACGGGTCAGTTGGGTGTAGGTGGAAATGACCTATTCATAGCGAAGATAAGGAAGACGGATTGTTATGTTGTGGAGGTGAGGAGACTCCTTTCCGGAGCCGATGAGAGTGGAAGGAGTATGGATTTGAGACCATCAACGGGAATACCTTATGTGGCAGGTTATACCAATCAAACCGCATGGGTGGTCGGGAGTTATGATGGTCTTGTTGCAGCAGATTCCGGCGGTTTGGACACATGTTATTGGAGAAACTACTATCCTACTATAACCTATCCAACATTCTCAAATTCGGGCAGCTTTGCGGTCTATTCTCCTAGTATGACGGTTAGCAATTACACCGTAAGTGTTCAGGATGTCGTCGTAGGAAGAAGGATAAACTGTGGTCTTGATCCTCTTGGAAGCGATGATGAACTCGGAATTGATGAGAGGTACGTTGATTGTCAGATAAATTACGCCATAATAGGTAAGAATCTGAGATTGAGGGTAAAGAGTGAAGGAAACTTAACGATAAACATATACTCACCCGATGGTAGGAGGATATACAGTAAATCTCTTAATAAGTTTGCGGGAATTATAAATGTTCCACTCAAAGGAGGTGTCTATTTCGTTGAGGTGTTAAGAGGGGATAAGAGGACGGTTTTCAAGGTATCCACAAACTGATAACTCCATCATCCTTAAAATCTTCGCTCTTATGAAGGTAATGGTTTTTATAAAGAGGGTTCCTGATACCGCCGCAATTATAAAACCTTCTTCCGATGGGAAGGATATAAACAGGGAGAATGTACCGTTTATAATAAACCCTTACGATGAGTTCGCTGTGGAGGAAGCCGTTAAACTCAAAGAGAGCAAAGGAGCTGAGACCGTCGTTGTATCCATAGGTGGAGATGAGGTGAAGGAGCAACTCCGCAGAGCCCTTGCCATGGGTATAGATAGGGCTATACTCGTTAAGCATAGCGAGTTCTGGAAGTTGAATCCTTCTCAGATAGGAGAATCTATCGTTGAAGTGGCCAAGCGCGAAAATCCGGATATGATAATCTTGGGCAAGCTCACCATAGATGACTACACCTACTCTTTGGCTCCTTATGTAGCCTACAAGTTGAATTATAACCTGATAACTTATGCTACCAAGCTTGAATATCTTGATGGAAAAGTTAAAGCGGAAAGGGAAACGGACCTTGGAAACGAGGTTTGGGAGGCAGAATTTCCTGTGGTTGTAAGCGCTGAAAGGGGTTTAAATGAACCGAGATTACCCAATATGAGGGGTATAATGATGGCGAAGAGGAAAACCATTGAGGAAATAGAAATAAACCTTCCCCAATACACCTATTCAATTGAAACCTTCACCCCTCCACCTCCCCGCAAAGGCGTTAAAATACTTGAAAATGTAGATGAGCTTATAAAGGCCCTCAAAGAGGAGGTTAAAGTGCTATGAAGTCCTTGGTTTTTATTGAGAGTGTAAAGGGCATTCCAAGGGAGGCATCGTTTGAATCCGTGGGATTCGCGAGGAGTATATCCGACGAGGTCGTAGGGGTTTTCATAGGGAAGCCGGAGAACATCAAAGGTCTGAACAAACTGTATGTCTTTGAAGATGAAAGACTGAGTATTCCCATAGCGAGGCCTGTGGCGGAGGTCATTAAAGAAGTCCAGTCCAAAGAGAACGCCAAGTATATAATACTTCCTGCTACGAGTTTCGGTAAGGAGCTGGGAGGTATGCTTGCGGCCATGTTCAACGCTCCTATACTTGACGACTTTATGTCTTATAAGGATGGGGTATATTTGAAAGGTTTCTATTCAAACAAGGTGTTTGCTCATATAAAGATTGACGGTGAGCCTCTTATACTCTCAACCAGACCCCGCGCTTTCAAACCTGTGGAAGAAGACACCGAGCCTGAGATAATAAAACTTAACAAGGAGCTTCCTCAGGAGCTGTTCAAATCAAAACCCTTGGAGATTCATGAGAAGAGCAGCGAGGAGGTTGATGTTACGGAAGCGGATATAGTCGTTTCAGGTGGAAGAGGTATGGGGAGTCCCGAGAATTATCATAAGTGGATAATAGCATTAAGAGACGCATTATCAAAGGCCACGGGTTTAAAGGTAGCGAATGGAGCATCAAGGGCGGTGGTTGATGCCGGCTGGGTGGATCATTCACATCAGGTCGGCCAAACTGGAAAGACCGTCTCACCTTTGATATACTTCGCCATAGGTATATCTGGGGCCATACAGCACCAGGCGGGTATGAGAACATCAAAGAACATAATAGCCATAAACAAGGATCCCGAAGCCCCTATATTCACCATATCGGATTACGGTTTGGTATCAAAGTGGGAAGATGTTCTCCCCGAATTGGTTGAAAAACTTGAAAAGATAGCAAAGGAGAAGGTTTGATGAACGGCCGTTTATAGAGATTTTTCGTCCTTATAATATCATATTATGGATACGGAGCGGTTGAAAAATTCTTTGAACAATTTGATATGGGCAAAGGTGATGGCGGTAGGATTTATCTTGGAAGGAGCAATCTTAGTGTTCGGATGTATAACATTGCCGTTGGGGATACTATCAATAATGGCTGGACTTAAATTATGGCAAGCATCGGATGACCTCTCTCGCTTTAAAAACTTGGGTGATCCCGAATACGCTTACATAGGAATTGAGGGACTCTCATCCTTTATGAGGCTTTATGGATGGTTAATTCTCATACCTCTGACATTAATCACGGTAGGGGTGATATTTGCGATTTTTGTGTATTTAGCGAGACTATGATGGATATAGAAAGATTGAAAGGTTCTATAAATAACTTAAGATGGGCTAAATTTATAGCGATAATATTTCTTGCAAAAGGTGTGTTGATGATTTTGGCCATTCTTATAGGTATAATTGTACTGATACCCCTTAGTGTAGGTGTTATATCACGCGTAGAAACCGCGGCACGTATGTTTATACTGATATTTCTTCTTTTGATAGGTATTCCATTTTTAATATTCGCGGCGGCTATGATAATACTACATCTGCGCACGGGGAGCAGTTTATTGGAAGCATCAAAAGATCTCTCGCGTTTTAAGGACACAGGAGATACCGACTACGCTTACATTGGTATGGAGAAGCTCTCATCTTTTATAAAATTTCATGGTTGGATAACTCTAATAAATATGATACTTTGGATTATAAACATAGTTATAAGCACGTTTATAAGTGCAGCCTTGCAGGCATTTTTGAGCTCCGTAGGGAATATGCAGAATCTCTAATATGAAGTTATCCACACGATACCTTTTCCCCTTTATAATATATTCTTATGATGGGCATAGTTGTAAGTGCTGTGCCTTTTAGCTTTGCACATATAACATGGGAGTTGTTCAACGGGGCGTCCCTAAATACATCCGAGCAGATAATGAAAGGTGACTTCTCCGGAGGATGGAATGTGAAATGGAGTACATCGTTCAGCAGCGGTGGTTCATACGAGAACTATGCCCAGTTCGTAATAGCAGATGTTGATAACGACGGTGCCAACGAGGTTATAGGAAGCTATTCCTCGTACATAGTTTCCATGAACGGCTCCACGGGTGCCATAGAATGGCAGTTTTTAAAATCAGGAACCGGCTGGCTACCCGCTCCCGCTGTCGGCGATATTAACAACGATGGGTTGAACGAGGTTATTACCGATGATGATAGGCTCGGTTCAAATCAGGTGGTCGCTCTTCGCGGAACGAATGGCTCCGTTCTATGGAGAACGAATGTAGGTGGTGTCATTTACTCCTCCCCTAAGATTTATGACATAAATGGAGATGGATTCGTAGAGGTCGTGATAGGTTCCGATGATGGAAAGGTGTATGTTTTAAGGGGTTTAGATGGAAGTCTGCTGTGCAATTATACAACGGGCGGTGCCGTAAGATCCACGGCGGCACTTCTGGATAATAGGATAGTTATAGGTAGCTTTGATGGAAAGGTGTATGCCCTTGACGCAAACTGTAATCTGGTGTGGTCATATACTACTGGTGGAAGCGTATGGTCAAGCCCCGCTATGCTTGATATAAACGGGGATTATATCCTTGATGTTATAATAGGAAGCGGGGATGGAAGGGTGTATGCTCTTAACGGCCTCACGGGCGGTCTTATATGGAGTTATAATACCGGATGTGAAGTTAGATCCGCACCCGCTGTCGGTGATGTTGATCAGGATGGATTCGTTGAGGTTATAGCGGGAAATGTATGCGGAAAAGTGGTTAGCTTAACCGCGAATACGGGAACTTTGGAATGGTCATATACGGTATCGGGTAGAGGAGTTTATCCTTATGGATCAATAGGTTTGGCGGATCTCCTGCCCGCATACAACGGCTTGGAAATCTTAGTTCTCATGGAACCCAGCGCTTGGTCATCCAACGATTCCTATCTACTTTCCTCATCAGGCACCTTAATAAGGACCTTCGCAGGGTACGGGGATGGATTCGCCATAGGTGATGCGGATAACGATGGATGCGTGGAGGTGATGATAGAGTGCGATGGATGCGCATCCGGTAAGGATGTTCTTTACGATTCTCCGACCAACTCCTCCTCGTGCGGAATCCTGACTTCCGATGGAGAATTGGATATAAATGAATTCAACGCGGATCAGAGGAACGAATATGGCGTTATATATACCGTTGATGGGAGAAAGACCGAGAGTTTAAGGCGTGGAGTGTATTTTATCAGACATAAAAACGGTTGGAAGAAGGTTATAATGTTCTGAAAAATCTCCACCGAGAAATTTTTCCAGTATAAAATACTCAACTTGAAGGCGGCGTAGCTCAGGTGGTTAGAGCGAGGGTTTCATAAACCCTAGGTCCGGGGTTCAAGTCCCCGCGCCGCCACTTGATAGATACGCTTCCGATCATATACTTAGTTTTAAAGGGGGGTTTAACCCTTTCGGTTCCCGACAGATACAAAAACTTTGAGGATATAGCCAATTACAATTCAACGGTGGGTTCTTCAAGGATTCTCAGGAAAAATGTATTCGCATACACATATCCTTACAACGCCTCCTCTCCGATAACCGAATACACTTCCGACAGCGCGAGTATCTTTCAACCTTCATTTTATAAACCCACGGAAGTTTCATTGGGATGGAAGATGGGGAAGTACTATATTCAATTTGACGGTGGATTCTGGGGAAGCTATGTTGATAGGCAGGGAGACTATCAGGTTTATTCGGGTAGGTTGAATTTGTCCTCTTATGCGAGCTTCCTGCGGGAATACACCATAAGTATCCTTTATAATATGTTTCAGAGAAGCGCCTACATAGGAAGGTTTCCTTATGGAGATACGGTATTGGAATTCTATGAGAAATGGATATACTTTGACAATGTGGGATTTGAGTTCATATCACGAGGGGATCTTTACAGTTTTTTCAGCGGATTCTCTTACAGCGAAAGGGGAATTCCTATATGGTCGGGTTTCACGAAGGAGATAAGCGGATTTAATCTGAGAATAAGGCAGATCTCGTTTCTATCCACGACCATACTCCCGGTTAGGTCGGATATGAACATAAGTAAGAGGTTCATACTCGGCAAGTATAACATTGATAACGACCTGTTCGTGGGTTATGTTTTTAGCTCAAGGAGCTTTTATAAAGGACTCATAGTTGAGCATAGGATACGATATACACGCTTCTTCGCATCCGGGGAAGGCAAGCTGAATTTCAGATGGTTCATAAGTAAAGGTGGTGAAAACTACGGTTTTGAACCAAGTGTGGGCTTTAAATTCGCAAGGAGGCCGAGAATGGAGGTATTCTTAGGTTATTTTTATCCCAGCGATAGAGGGATATTCGGAGGGATAACCATTGATATGTTCAGGAGGAACATCATAATAGGCTATTACAATGAGAATAGGAGCTTTCACTTGGGGATGGAGGTGGATTATGTCAGGTTTGGCTTTTAGTTTTTCGGTTTTAAGCACTTTTCCCGCCGTTGTTAGTAAGGAATTGCCAAAGGTTTTCGCTTATCCTTCGCTCGGCGTATCAACCAACTTCGGAAAGTATATCTATGGGAATTTTGAGATAGGCGGAATAAAGTACTCATTCGGAGGGGAGAATATAACCGTTCTAAACTCCTCCGTTGGATTTGGAAGTTATATAAGGAATTGGGATATTTCTTTGGGTTTCATGGCAACGACCGCGGGCATAGGTAGGTTGAACATTGATGATCAGAGCTATACGGCTTTGTTATTTAGAGGTGGATATAGATTGAAGTTCTTTGAGTTCGGTTTGAATTTGCCCGTATATCTTTTGTCGCAGGAGGGTAAGTTCGGAATCTTACCTGTGCCTTTCATCTATGCGTCTTTTAAACTCGGAAATCCTTAACATAATAGAGAGCGCTCCCGAAAAGAGCGGAGTTTATATTTTCAAATGTGATGATAAGTATCTTTACATAGGTAAGGCTAAGAATTTAAGGAATCGTTTGAGAAGTTATGTGGATCCGAAGGATGAGAGGATCTTAAAGATGATAGGTGAGGCGAGTCAGCTGGAGATAATAACCACGGATAGCGAGAGGAATGCGATTTATCTTGAGGCGAGTCTCATAAGAAAATACAAGCCGAAATATAACATAAGGCTTAAAAGCGAAACACCTTTCTACTATATACACATAACGGATGAGGTCTATCCGAGGGTGGTTTTAACGAGGGAACCTAAGGATGGGGGTGATAATTTCGGCCCCTATATAAACAGATCTCAGGTTAGATTCTTCTTAAAATTTGCGAGGAAACTCTTTCCCATAAGGAACTGCTCTTTAAAACTCCCATCAAAGAAGAAACACACACCTTGCATTGAATATCATATAGGTAGATGTTCCGCCCCTTGTAGATACGAGATATACGACCAGTATAAGGAGATGGTAAAAAACTTTAAAAGGTTCTTGAACGGTGATGTCGGAGAGGTAGCAAAGTACATATTTGAAAAGATGAATGAAGAGGCGAAAAGGTTGAATTTTGAAGCTGCCGCTATATGGAGGGATCGTTTGAGGAGTCTAAATGAGTTTATGGTGAAAAGGGGTAGGGGAGAGAAGGAGCTCTGGGCCGTGTATTCAATTAAGAATACATCGTGCGTGGTGTTATATTCGTTGAAGGATGGGAACATAATTGAAACTTACAAGTTTCTAACCTCAACATCAATGTACGGTGATAAAGGGACGTTGGAAGAGTTCCTTATGATCTATTACGCCAACAATCCAAAGAATGTGGATGAGATCATAGTGCCTTTCAGTTTGGAAATTGATGAGATAAACGGTATCCCGATAAGGACACCGAAGGAGAGCGAGAAGGAGATTTTGAAGGCCGCCGAGATGTCGGCGAGGTTGGAGGTTGAGAACTACATCGTTAAATCCCAGAGGGTTCATCCATCCTTGGAATCCTTGCAAAAGGTTTTAAATCTTGATAAGATTCCAAGCATAATAGAAGGCTTTGATATATCCCATACATTCGGGAAATATAAGGTTGGATCTCTCGTAGTTTTTAAAAACGGAAAACCTTTTAAATCTGGATACAGGAGATTTAAAATAAAGACGGTTGAGGGGATAGATGATTACGCATGTATGTACGAAGTCGTGCTGAGGAGGTATAGGAGGGTAGTATCCGAGGGAGGGGAACTTCCGGATCTTATACTTATAGATGGAGGTATAGGGCAGTTGAACGCGGCGTTGAAGGCACTTAAAGAATTGAATCTCAATATACCTACGGTTGCATTGGCGAAGAGATTTGAGACCCTTATACTTCCGGGAAATAGGGTTATACAGCTATCTGTGAATGAACCTGCCCTTAAACTCCTACAATATATAAGGGATGAATCCCACAGGTTCGCCCTGAAATATCATAGGACTTTGAGAAGTAAGGAGAGTAAGAAAAGCGCACTTGATGCCATACCGGGTATAGGTGAAAAGAGAAAGAAAATCCTGCTTGCCCACTTTGGAAGCATATCTAAGATAAGGGGAGCGTCGGTTGAGGAGATCTCATCGTTGCCTGGTTTCAACAGAAAAGTGGCGGAAACCTTGAAGAGATACTTAGGATGAATCCACCATCAAACCGGCTCACCTCATAGATAGACGCAGCCTTAGGATACTCGGTACCATGAAGAGAATAGCAAAAATCAAAGGTATGCACTGCAATGACTGCGTTGAAAGGGTGGAAGGGGCCTTGAAAAAGGCCGGATACAAGGTTGGAAAGGTTGAGCTGGAAAGCGGGATAGCGGAGTTTGAATGCGGATGTACGGATACATGCCATTGCCCTGATCCCGTCAATGTGATCTCGTCCGCGGGTTATGAGGTGGTTGAGGTGAAGGAGGTTTAGGCATGGATTTGGCAATCCTCTCCATACTCTCTCCGCCTTTGAGCATGTATGTGAATTACACATATACCCCCTCCGTTGAGATAAAGAATCTTGGAAACGATGTATCCCCTTCAAAGACGATAAAGGTGATAGGTATATCTGGATACGATACCGTATATTCGGACATAAGCGAAATTCCACCTCTGAATCCATTGCAATCCATAGTTATCAATTTCCCCTCAACCTTCGTTCCGACTTCCCCCGGAACTTATATCTTCACCTTTGCCATAGATACCGTAGGTGATATAAACACATCCAACAATACCAAGACCGCTTACTGCGGATGCGACTTTCCATTGGAAACTTATGAGAAGGAGATACCACAGAAAGGAAAGGTAACGGTGTTTGATATCTATGGTAGGAAGGTATTTGAGGGGGAAATGGCCGAGTTTAACCTCAAAAGAGGTATATACTTTATTCTTACCGCGGGAAAGGTTTATAAGGTTATAAGGAGGTGAGATATGCTTTGGATGTTGGTTATGTCTCAGCCCGTGATTCTAGTATCTGAAACATATAAAAGCGTTTTCGTTGATGAAAACATAAGTAAGAAGGAGAGCTATGAGTTTAAGATAAAGGGCGTTATGTGTGAAGGTTGCGTTAAGAAGATAGAGAAGGCTCTGAGGAAGGTTAAGGGTGTTTTGGGTATGGAGTATATATGGGAGAAGAGGATTTTGAAGGTTTGGCATGATGGTAAGTTGAACCCCAAGGATGTTGAGAAAGCGGTAAGGAAGGCCGGATACGGTTGCGAGATGGTGAAGAAAGATGAAAGCGATACTTAGTTCAATACTATCCATTACTACGGCCTTTTTGGCCTCCTTATGCTGTATATTCCCTTTGGTCTTGGCCGCTCTGCCGGCTGGTTTGGGCTTCAAGATAGCGCAGTACAGATGGCATCTTCTGGGATTATCATTCCTGATTCTCGGATACGGGTACTATGACCAGTTCCTTAGGAAATGCTCATGCGATAGGAAGAAGCTCATAATAAATAGGACTTTACTCATAATCTCCACATTGCTACTCGTAGGCATAAGCGTATATATGCTCATTCAGGAGATGTGATATGGGTGAATACGATGTTATAATCGTAGGTGGAGGTTCCGCAGGTTTCTCAGCGGCGATAGAGGCGACGGAACTCGGAGCGAGGACCTTGGTAATAAACGATGGCACCGTAGGAGGTACCTGCGTAAATGTGGGTTGCGTTCCATCAAAGTACCTCTTGAAGATGGCCGAGTTTGGATACCCTTTTGATACGGTTAAACGGAAACTCCCGAATATAGTCTCGGGTATGAGAAGGAAAAAGTACGAGGAATTGATAGATATATACGGTTTTGATTATATAGCCGGCAAGGCTAAGTTCGTTTCGGAGAGAGAGGTTGAGGTCAATGGAGAGGTGATAAGGGGTAAGGGTTTTATAATAGCTACGGGGTCAAGACCTTCAATCCCCCCTATAAAAGGCTTGGAAAATGTGGATTATCACACGAATCTAAGCATATTCAACTTGAAGGAGTTGCCCGAGAAACTTGTGGTATTGGGTGGCGGATACATAGGTGTTGAACTGGCCCAATCTTTCAGGAGATTTGGAAGTGAGGTTGTTATAATAGACATAGGGGAGCATATATTACCCAATGAGGATGAGGATGTCGCGGAGGTCTTGACGGAAGTTTTTAAGAACGAAGGAATAGATATTCTTACAAATACGAAGGCTTATGAGGTTTTGTCCCATAATGGTGAGATAGTTGTGAGATGTGAAAAAGACGGAGAGAAGTGCGAGGTTTCGGGATCCCATATCTTGGTCGCGACTGGTAGGGTCGGAAATACGGATGGATTGGGAATTGAGGAATTGGGCATAAAAACGGATCCTCGTGGATATATAATAACGGATGACAGCTTGAGAACGAACATTGAAAATATCTACGCTGTTGGTGATGTAAATGGCAAATATCCTTTCGTTTATGTTGCGGCGAGGGAGGGGAAGACAGCGGCGAGAAATCTGATAATGAACGAGAATGGGAAGGTGGATTACAGATGCGTCCCGTATGTGATATTTACGGATCCACAGATAGCGGGAGTAGGGGTTGGAGAGAGGTTTTTGAGATCCTTAGATCTAGATTACAGGAAGGGATACCTTGAATTCAAGGATATACCGATAGCGGAGTTGATAAACTACGAGTACGGTTTCGTCAAAATTCTGCTTTCGCATAACGACAAGATCGTAGGGGCACGTATAGTCGGAAAGAATGCGGGGGAGATGATAAACATTCTAACCCTCGCCATTAAGGAAAATCTGACTTACAGATCCCTCCAAGATATGTTCATACCTTTCCTAACATTCACCGAAGGTGTCAGGATGGCTTCCCTTAGGGTTGATAAGACGAAGGCTTTAAGTTGCTGCGCCGGTTAATTGCTTTAAGGATGCCTGCGCGGCTGCCAGCCTCGCTACGGGAACCCTATAAGGTGATGCACTAACATAATCCACACCCGCCTCGTAGAACTTGTATATACTCTTTGGATCCCCACCATGCTCCCCGCATACGCCTATTTCCAGTTTTTCATTCGTACTCCTTCCCAATTTAACACCCATCTCAACCAACTTAACCACGCCATCATCAACGCTCTGGAAAGGATCCTCGGGCACGAGCTTGTTTTCAAGGTACTTATAAAGGAATTTTCCAACATCGTCCCTTGAAAATCCGAGTGTGGTTTGGGTTAGATCGTTCGTCCCGTAGGAGAAGAAATCCGCGAACTTTGCTATGCGATCGGCCATCAATGCGGCCCTCGGAAGTTCAATCATGGTTCCCACCTCAATCTCATTTTCAAGACCGTATTTTTGTAGGGTTTCCTTTATGAGTTTTCTCATATATTCCATCTCGGTCTCAAAAGCCACCAACGGCAGCATGATCTTGGGTTTCGGATTATAGCCCTCTTTTTTGAGTTCTAATGTCGCCTCCGCTATGGCCTCCGTTTGCATAATATATATATCTGGGAATGTGATGGCCAATCTCACGCCACGATGCCCCAACATCGGGTTGATTTCCTTTGTATTTTCAACCAGTGTCTTTATGAGTTTTTCCTCAACGCCGAGTTTCTGAGCCATCTCCTTAATTTGCTCTTCCTCAGTAGGTAGGAATTCGTGCAATGGGGGATCAAGCAATCTTATTATAACGGGTAGTCCGTCCATAGCCTTCAATATGCCCTTGAAATCCTCCCTTTGATAAGATTTTATCTTCTCCTTCGCCCTTTCATAATTTTCTCCCTTGCTCTCAGCGAATATGATCATCGTCCTGAAATTCCATATCCTATCTTCACCGAAGAACATGTGCTCCGTCCTGGCCAACCCTATACCTTCGGCACCAAAGTTCCTCGCTATTTCGGCATCTTTCGGCGTATCCGCATTTGCCCTAACGCCTATCTTCCTGAACTCATCCGCCCAGTTTAGGATCTCGGCAACTTCACCTGTAAGTTCGGGCATCACCTTGGGTACATCTCCCAAATATATCTTTCCCGATGAGCCATCTATGGTTATAACATCTCCCTTTGATACCTTGATATTTCCCACCGTGAAGAAACCTTCCTTTTCGTTTATATTTAAACTTTCGGCACCTACGACGGCAGGCTTGCCCATCCCCCTGGCTACCACGGCGGCATGTGAAGTTTTACCACCTCTTGAAGTCAATATCCCCTCAGCAGCGGCCATGCCTTTAATATCCTCAGGTGATGTCTCCGTCCTAACGAGTATGACCTTTTTACCTCCCTCCTTCCAAGCATGCGCCTCTTCGGGATCAAAAACGACATAACCCGTTGCCGCACCCGGTGATGCCGGTATTCCGCTGGCTAAGGGTTCAGGCGCATTCCTCTCATCTATATATGGATGCAAAACCTTTTCAAGATTGTAAGGATCCACCCTTAAAACGGCCTCATCCTTCGTTATTAGTCCCTCTTTGGCCATATCAACGGCTATCTTTATCTCCGCCTTTGGTGTCCTCTTTCCTTTTCTCGTTTGAAGAAGCCAAACCTTCTTTCTCTCTATCGTAAATTCTATGTCTTGCATCTCCTTATAGTAATTTTCAAGTTTATTCGCCAAATCCACGAGCTGTTCGTATATATCAGGATCCCACTCCTTGACCTTTGATAATGGCATAGGTGTTCTTATACCTGCTACTATATCTTCTCCCTGGGCATTCGGTAAAAATTCACCGAATATAACCTTCTCTCCGGTTGAAGGATCCCTCGTGAACATCACACCCGTCCCACTGTCATCGCCGAGATTGCCGAAAACCATAGCGACAACATTGCATGCAGTTCCCCAATCATCGGGTATCTTGTAAATCTTTCTGTATTCTATCGCCCTTGGATTCATCCAAGAGTCAAAAACCGCCTTTATGGCCATCCAAAGCTGTTCATACGGATCCTCTGGAACTTTCTTCCCATGTCTTTTTATAACCTCCTTAAACCTTTTAACCACCTCCTTCCAATCCTCGGCATCCAAATCCGTATCCTTTATATCCTTCACATCCTTTGAGAGCTTCGCAGCCTTACTCATCTTGACTTCTTCAAGCTCCCTATCAAACTCATCCTTCTTTATTTTTAGAACAACATCTCCGAACATCTGTAAAAACCTGCGATATGAATCGTACGCGAACCTTTCATTTGCCATCTTGGACAGCCCCTTTACAGTTTCATCGTTCAAGCCGAGATTCAATATAGTATCCATCATTCCGGGCATTGAAACGGGCGCACCTGATCTTACGGAAACCAACAGAGGATTTTCGGGATCCCCGAATTTCTGTCCTTTCGCTTCTTCAACCTTTTTCAGATTCTCAAGGACCTCATCTTCTAGCCCCGCAGGAAAGCTTTTGTTGTTCTTGTAATAGTAAGAGCAAACTTCGGTCGTTATTGTAAAACCTGGGGGCACCGGCAATCCCGCATTAGCCATCTCATGCAATCCCGCACCCTTACCACCCAAGAGCATCTTACCGAGCCCAAAACCTTCTGCTATACCATTTCCAAAGAAATAAACGAATTTCTTCATGAGTTAGATATTCTAACACCGAAAGATGTATTTGTCCCAAAACGTTGGATACGGAAAGACCGTTAAGAAGCCGAGTAAGTTAGCCAAATAAGGGGATTATAAAAGCTGATGATGCTTGGTCAAATAAATCCATCGTTAAAGAGGATGATCTCATTTGACAAGGGGGTCAATTTCACACATAATTAAATGGTTGCACAGAATAACAGGTGAGTCTGACAGGGTGGAGGGAGAGGGGTCCTTTGGGGCTTAACCCCCTTCACCCAAAGGACTTGAAGGAGAGAGGGAAAGGAGGTAAAGAGATGATAATACTTATGCTAAGCGCAAATCCTTATTTAACACCTCAGGAAAAGGGGATTCTTCAACTTTGGGATAAAGCGCTGGAAACGCGGAGAAAACTCACAAAACCTTTTAGCATTCCAAGGGCGGAGAAGGATTTCTTTACTCATTCGGAACAAGGTGGTGGGGGAAGCTGTCCAAGGTGCGGTCCCTGTAATGGAGGAGGAGCATCCGATATTTGTAAAATAAGCTATTGGCATATGAAGTGCTATTCAGGTGTAGGGTGTTTTGTTGTATGCGTTTATAGGGATGAAGATCCCAGCTGCGGAAGTGTAGAGACTCCTTCACCCAACAGTTTAACTAAAAGCTTTCTTCAAAAGGCAAATGAACCTCTAACGATTTCATCCACTATAGGGGGATTGAAGGTTAAGGTGCTTTCCAAGGATAAGCCTGTAAGTGTAGAAGTATGGGATGTATCAGGTCGTAGGATCGGGAGGTATCAGGTTAAGGGTGAAAAGACGATTAAGTTGAAGCCTGGGATATATTTTGTAAGGGCGTTAGGTAAGGTTCGCAAGGTAATTGTTAAATAAAATCAAAGATTCCTCTCCCTCCACCTTAGGGGTAAGCTGTCCGAGGTAAAGTTAGGATGCGGTGCATTGGTAGTTGTTGAGAAACACGAATAAAATACTGATTTGGGCATGGAAACGCAGCGGGTATAAGTAAGCCTTTACTCTCTTTGCCATTCTCTATACCTCAACTAACAACCCGCGTGATATAAAGTAAGATGACCTTACTTGACAAGGGGGTCGATTTCAGACATAATTGAATGGATTGGTTAACATAAGTTAAAAAGGAGGTGAAGTCATGGCAAGGGAAATAGTAAGATGGGATCCTTTTAGGGAACTTGAGAATTTGAGAAGGGAGATGGAGAAGCTTTTTGATAGTTTCCTATCCGATAGGGTGATAGATAGAGAGTTCCCTTGGACTCCCGCCATCCAGATCAAAGAGCTGACGGATAAGTACATCCTTGATGTGGATGTTCCCGGTGTAAAGAAGGAGGATTTGAAGATAGAAGTTTCCGATAATGTACTTACCATATCCGGTGAGAGGAAGGAGGAAAAGGAGGAGAAGGATGCCCAGTATCATAGGAGAGAGATAGTATTCGGCTCATTCAAGAGGGCTATTCAGCTTCCCACGAACATTGAGGCCGATAAAATATCTGCGAAACTTGAAAATGGTGTCCTCCATATAGAGATACCTAAGTCGGAGAAATCCCGCTCTAAGGAGATACCTATAAAGTAAAACTACTCCTACTCCCTTCCCCTCCTCTCCTTTAATACCAAATAGACAAAGAAAGGCGCTCCTATTATACTCATTATTATACCGATCGGTGGATCTATTCCAAGGATAACCCTTCCGAAAGAATCCGCAATCAAAACCAAAATTACACCTACCATTCCCGAAAGAAGATAGAAGTCCTTACCCTCCTTTCTATAAAATAAACCTACTATATGAGGGGACATTACCCCAACAAACCCGACTATACCAACATAAGATGTCAGGATCGCTACCAATATAGAGGATACAATTGTTGAGTATATCGTTATCCTCCGAGGATCGTATCCCAGACACAAGGATTCAATCTCCCCGAGAGATACGGCATCAAGATCCCTATCCTTAAAAACCAAGAAAAGTGGGAGTACGATGCTCATAAAAAATATAAGCAAGGAGAGGGGTAAATCCTTTAAAGAAAAGAATCTTCCGAGTGATCCCCATAAGGCATAAAAAGTCCTCGTTGATTCAACACCTGCAAGCATAAAAAGTAAAATAGCCAAGGATGAAAAAAACATTCCTAACCCTATACCGAAAACCGGTATTAAATATTCATCCAAACGAAAACTCGCCATTATAACGAATATCCCAACGATTATTGACATGGTCAATGCCAACAAACTTCCGGGTATATTTATATTCGTAAGCTCTCCAAAAGCGATTCCAAATATCGCCCCACCCGATATACCCAAAATATAACCGTCAGCCAAAGGATTCTTATACACTCTCTGCAATGCCGCTCCCGTTGAACCTAAGGCAAAACCTACGGAAACACCTAAGAGAACCCTTATGATTCTCAGAATCAACAGATTCGTGGAAAAAACTCTGCCCATTATGATCTCCAAGACGATTGAAAGTATCAATATTACAAGCACAAATATCCTCATAGATACACTTTCATTATAAGACTGATAACCAAAAGGACCACGATAACGGAAAATATTATTCTCAATATATTAACGGGAAGTCTCAACATAACCCTTGAACCTGTGATTCCACCGAGTATTGCACCTATAGCTACCAAAGAAGCGTATCTCGGCTCAAAATCCCCTTTATATGCATAATATACCGCGCTTGAAGATGCGGTTATCCCTATGAGGAACATACTAGTTGCGGTTGATGTTCTATAAGGGAGCCTTATTATCCTGTCCATAGTGAAAACTTTGAATACACCCGCACCTATACCCAAAACCGCGGATATGAAACCTGCGATATTCATAAATAGGAAAGATACAAACAATCTGCTCAAGGAATACTCGTACTTCTCATTATCTCTCCTTATGTTCATCAGGTTGGATAGTATAACCACAAAGGCTATTATCACAAAGACGAAAACTATAATCTTCTCCGAGAATAAGTACAGGAATCTTGAACCTAAGAAAGCGCCCAAGGATGTCGCTGAGCCTAAAAGAAACGCTATTTTGAAATCAACGAGTTGAGTTTTCAGATATTTTTCCGATGCCGATGCCCAGGTCGCTATCGTGGTTAAAATACTTATGGCAACGGCCGATTTTATATCTACGCCGATGAGAGTCAATGAAGGAACAACTATTATTCCTCCACCTAGACCCAGCAGGGATCCTATAAATCCTGCGAAATATCCTGTCAGTATTAAAAGGAGATAGGTCAATGGATATACTTTGAAAATCTAATATAAACTGACCTTCCGGGAATCGGTGTTCGTAAGGGATCAACCGGTTCAAACCAATCCGCATTCATAAGATTAAATATACCCATAGTCATCCTCATATCGTCGTTGCCTACGCTTAGATTCAACTCACCTATGGTTTTACCTCTTGAAGGTATGTATCTTATAAATCCCTGGGGTGAAAATATACCAAGGCTCATTGATAATGAAAATCTGAGTTCGGGGGAAGGAAGATAATCCACAACCTTGGGATTCTCAAACTGTGCCCTCACTTCTGAATAGCTCAAAGTTAAAGTTGAATTTTTAAAGACATAGGATCCCCTAAGATTGTATCCGTAGAATAGAGCATCCGTATTAACCCACCTATATTTTCCGATCGTATGACCCCCTTTGTCAATATAATTCCCATCGTACATAAGAGCTATGTAATCATAAACCCGCATCCCAAAGGATTGAATGTTAAATATTATATTCCCTTTCATAAGCTTCGCCGAGGCCTGAACCTCGTATGAAACTTCCTCCCTCAAATCCGGATTTCCCACATCGTACCTACCGACCCCATGATGCACCCCTTCAAAATACAGCTCATACAAGGTTGGAAATCTGAAGGATCTTGAAAAAGATAGTCCCAAGTTTCCAAAGGGTATATCATAGGAACCTCCTATGAAAGCCGAAAAGTTATGTTTATCTTTAAGAACCTTTGCACCCAAGCCTCCCAATATCTGAAAGCGTTCGGATGTATATAAAGGTCCGTATATGGATGCGAATCCTTCAAATCTACTTTCAAGCATTCTTTCCATGAGGACTCGCAAGATTCCTTGATAATGCTTGTATTTATATTCGTATTTCATCTGGTAGGTTTCGGAGAAGATTTCGGTGCTTCTCCCCTCATCGTAGATTTCAAGCTGTTCCGTTCTCTGATAATTTAAGCCAAATCCGGATAGTACAAATGTTATATCCGAATACCGGTTGTTTGATACCGAACTCTCAAATGGGATTCCCCATCTTTTGAAATTATATCTTAAATACAGAGATGGGTCAAATCCCCAAAATCTCCATCTAAGGTTCAAGGATGTGTATATTTCACGGCTGAAAGAGTTAGGAACCAACTCATTAGCGGAGGCATAATTCTTAGAATCCTCACCGCTTATAACAACTAAGGATGACAGAGCATCATTTCCATAGTTGAACATATATTCACCCTTAAATTTCCTGCCATTGTTGTTGAAAAGAACATCAAACTTGTGGAAGATAGTGTCATATTTGGCTGAAGAGCTCTTACCATATATCAATCCACCGAAACCTCCACCAAATACGGACCCAGCGGAACCTTTTATTATATCCACCTCTTCAACATCGGGATATGTAAGGTGCAAGGGATGATCGTACCCTTCCGAAAGATCCGAGATAACAAATCCATCCCTTATTATACTCAACCGCTTTATGCCAAATCCGCGAATCACGGGTTTAGCGTATGCGGTTCCAAAACCTTGTATATTCACCTCATCAACTTTAAGCTCCCTATCAGCCACCTCAACGGAAAAAGGAAGGTGAGAGATCGCCTTGATCCTAACCGCTGAAACTTCAACCTCCCTCAAACTCAAAGGTGAAGGTACCAAATATATGGTATCTTTAAACGCCGTTTTCACACTGTGATACCCGATCCTTACAACGAGAATAGTATCTTCCTTCCTGTGCAGTTCAACGCAACCTTTCTTATTCGTCATACCCCAATCGTACTTACCTCTGACATAGGCGTTTTCAATAGGTTTTTTCGTTTCAGCATCAAGGACGCATATCTTTACTGCAATAAGTGTAAGAATCATAAAGGAAATCATTCTAAGGTAGTAGAGTTTCCCCTACGGGGCATCAGTTTCGGCTTTATAATGTTTATCTTGACCTGGTTGCTTTTCATAGGAGGTAATATTGATGCGCTTTCATTGGCAAGGGTATATAATTATGAATTTTTTGAGATAAACGCTGCAAGTTTATCGGAAGCTGCAATAGGGGGGAGCTCAGGATCCTGGATATTCTACGCGTCCTATGGTACGAGCTTCATGCCCCCAAACGAAGATGCATTTGTATATAAACAGGATTATAGGTTTATGATTGGAAGGAGTGTGAATGCGATTAATGTATATGTAGGTATCGTTTCTTCAATGGCTACGACCGTTGGCGATTTGTACATTTCCCAACCTTACTGGGGGGTTCAGACGGAAATCTCTTCCCCATTCATTTTGAATTTTCCTATGCACCCCCTTAGAGTATCATTTATATTCTCCCCTCGTATAGGGGTATCTTATTATCCTGTTATAGGTTGGGGAAAACGATATAGATATAGAAAAGAATTAAAAAATGTTTTGAGATTCTATTTCAAGACTTTAGCAGCGGTGGGTATTGGAAAATGAAAACGCTCAAATCTTTCCCGTCTTTATAATTCCCGCTTATGGCTTTGCGGACTTTTAGGGAAAGTTTTAAATGGCTTATATGGATAGTTTCAATAGCATTCATAGCGTGGCTTGTTTTTGAACTCGGTGCAAATATATTGAACATCAATAGGGCTAAGCCTTGGGAGCAAGGCATAATCGCCGAGGTTGGTGATGTAAAGATAACAAGCGATTATTATGAAGCCTTGGTTCAACAGGAGATACAGGAGACTTTAAGGGTTAGGAAGGTAGAATCTCTTACTCCTGAGGAGGAGGATAATATAAGAGAGGCGGTATTTTTCCGTTTGGTTGATAACCTTAGATGGAAGAAGTTGGCCGAAAAGTATGGATTTAAGCTTTCAGATAAAGCGATACTCACACTTATAGCCTTACTTCCCCCACCTGAATTACTCAGGGATAGCAACTTTATAAGGGATGGAAGGTTTGATTATCAGAAATATTTACAGGTTCTGAACGATAAAAGGTTCGCTCCCATATTTGCAGGTTATGAGCAAAAGCTCAGGAATGAGATACCCGCTGATCTTATAAGATTCTTCATATCCAAGATTCCTGTAATCTCAAAGGAGGAGATGTGGGAGAAATGGAAGTTTGAGAACACAAAGTACGGATTCACTTTCGCCAATATCATATACACGCGCGTTCCCGATGAGGAAATAAAGCAACCTACGGATGAGGAACTTAAAAAGTTCTTTGAAAAGAATCGTGAAAAGTTCTACAAACCACCTTATGCCGATATGTATATAATCAGAGTATATAAAAATCCTTCCAAGGATGACTCTTTACAGGCTAAGGACCTCATAAATAGAGCTAAGAAAGAAGCATTGAGAGATTGGAAAGAAGCCGTCAAGATCTATTCTGAGGACCAAAATACGAAGGAAAACGAGGGTGAGTTGGGGTGGTTAGCCTTATTCACCTTACCCCCAGATGTCAGGAAGGCTGTTGAGGAGGCGGATACAGGTTCCATATTGGGTCCGTTTGATGTTCCAGGTGGATACAACATAGTTAAAGTCCTTGAAAAGAAGGAGGATAGTGTTCGTCTCGCCCATATATTCGTATCCATAAAAACCTCCTATAAAACCAGACAGAGTTTGAGAGATAGTCTGATAAAGTTCTTATCCGTTGTTAAGAAAGAGAACTTCTTGGAAACTGCAAAGAGATTCGGTTTCAGGGTTGATAGCACGGGAAAGTTTGATATAAGTTTGGGGTTCATACCCTTCATAGGTCCGGATAGGAGCCTTATAACCTTTATAAAAAATGCCAAAGAAGGAGATATATCAGGAATAATATTCAAGCCAAAGTATTACGCCATAGTTCAGGTTATAAAGAAATACAAAGAAGGTGTGCCAAGTTTTGATGAAATCAAAGATGAGGTAAAAAAGGAGTATATAAAATCCAAGAAGAGAGAGTTTGCTCTGAGTTTGATGAAGAAAGTGATCAAGGAACTGAAATCAGGTGAAGACTTGGATACATTGAAAAATCGCTATTCCAAATACGGAATATACATAGGGAAGGCGGATAGTACGAATTATAGGGCTTATGTTCCCGGAATAACGAATAAGGAAGTTCTGTATAGGGTACTTATGAATATAAAAACCGGAAATTGGATGGGGCCTTACGATTATGAGGATGGGGCTTATTATGTTATAAAGCACTATGAAATACCACCTGACAGAAAGGATTTTGAAAAGAGGTTATCTAATTTCATACTGCAAAATCAACAAACGCAAGCTATGGAACTCCTAACGAATCTCCAAAGGGAACTCGAGGAGCTCATGCCCTTGAAAGATTACAGGGGGTATATATACTGATGAGCTTTGACTATATAACCGATCTCGCCAGAAGCATAGAAAATCAAAGGTTTGAGGATATGGATATAAGGTCTTATATTGAGAATACCATTCTCAAGCCCGAGGCCACACCTTATGAGGTTGAAAGCTTCTGTAAAAAATCGCTTGAACATAAGTTTCTCGGTGTATGCGTAAATCCTTCCTTCGTTTCTCTCGCCAAGAAAACCGTAGGAAACGGCATGAAAGTGATAAGCGTTGTGGGATTTCCTTTGGGAGCAACCACAACCTATGCTAAGGTCAAGGAAGGTGAGAAATGTTTAAAGGATGGGGCCGATGAGCTTGATATGGTTATACACATAGGATATATAAAGGCAGGTGAGTATGATAAGGTGAAGGATGATATAATGGGCGTTGTATCACTCGGTGTTCCCGTAAAGGTGATCATAGAGACATGCCTTCTTACGGATGAGGAGAAGGTTGTGGCATGTAAGATATCCGAGGAGGCAGGTGCGAAGTTTGTAAAAACTTCTACAGGATTCTCAAAGGGTGGCGCAACCATATACGATGTTATTCTTATGAAAAGGGCCTGTTCCCTTGGTATAAAAGCATCGGGAGGTATAAGAACGAAAGAATTTGCCATAAAGCTTATTAAGGCAGGTGCGGATAGAATAGGAACATCAAAGGGTTTTGACCTGATATGAAATACGCTCTGATATTCACCATCCTACTTATGCTCTATCTATTCAGTTTCTCTGCGGTTTCAAAGACATTGTTTTTCTCATCCTTATTACTCTCAGCGTTGTCTATACTGTATTTTCCGCTGTTTTTATTTAGTATGAAACTCCTTTCAAATAAAACCCTCAAAAGGAATCTTTTTATGCCTTTGAATGTAGCCCTTGTACTATCAACCATAACGAATCTGGCGAGTTTTAACAGTCCCCCATTCTTCGCTGTAATGTTTTTGGTTCAGTTTATAATGATTCCTTTTGCTCTACTATGGTCGGCTTACGAATTCCATAAGGAAGGTTTAATTTTACCCTTTGCCTCATCTTTTGTGGTGTGGGGTGCGATAGTGTTTATAGCCGGTATATTTATTTAGACAGCATTCAATACAATACAGCGCTCGCGAAACTAACGGCCGAATCCGTATCCTCCTCATAAGATACCTTGTATTTCAAGACCTTTCCCGATACCTCACCCTCAAAGAACCTGAGCATAGCATAGACAGCAGGAAATGCATCTATACTCGTAGGGTTGTTGTACATCCTGTAAAGAGTCAATATACCATCGGCATTTCCATCGCTAAGGTAATCCAGAAATATCTTATCATGCTGGCTCATCTCAAACCTATTAACTCCCTCATCTCCAAATCTCCTACCAACATGACTCAAATCAACACTGGCAACCACAAGGATATTCTTATCTTTCAGCTTATGTCTCAAAACCCTTACGAACTCATCAATCAATCTGTAATCTTCAAGGGTTTCTGTTAAGAATATGAAGGGTAGAACTTTGAATTTTCGTTCATGAAGTAAAGATTTTATGAAGACCACTGGGAATTCAATTGAATGCTCATTCTTAAAGGATAGAGGATCGGAGAAAAGATCAAAATCCAGATCATGGGACAGATCTTCAAGCAACTCAATGTCAGTTTCAACCATACCCAAAGGGGTATCCAGATGCATGGACAAAGCATTTACAGGCTGCGATATATAACTGTGTGCTATACCAAATATCAGCATAATATCGGCATCGGTCCTGTATATGGCTCTCAGACCTTCAAGATAAACATCCCAACCCCTGCGGGGATCTATATGAGGCAGCATAACACCCTTGGGTTTCGCTATTATCAGATTTTCCATCCTTTTCGCAGGTGATACCATATCCAACAATTCATCCTTATCCTTGGGATAGGATTCCCCCGCGAAGGCTAAGGGTCTAACTTTTAAGGATAGAAACTCCTCCACTAATGCGCTATATTTCTCGTAGAACCTATCGTTGTCTAAGAGATACCAATCGTTCAGTTTCTTAACGAAATTGAAAACTTCCGATGGACTCATTTCATATCCTGTTATCCTTTCAAATTCAACGGCTATGTCCTCCAAGGATCTGCTTCCATCCATAAGACTTATAAGTAAAACTGCCCCTCTTGATAACATAACGGGTTGCGATATTCCCAAGGGATCCGTCAATATGACTTTATCATAATAACCCGTTATTTGTAATGGTCTTATCTTCGGTTTCATACTTTCCCTCCTTTTTCACTTAACCTCATTACTCGTATCAATGTCCTTTAAAACCGTATCCCTCTCCACCCCAAACCCGTAAAGATAAGCATCCACGAAAGCATCGGCTATGGTATAACCCCATACCGCTATATTCAGTATCAAGGCACCGAGAAAATTGGAAACATTTTGATTGGTCGGAGAATTTTTCATATCAATGTATCTCCGCAGGGTGTATCCTACGCTTATAAAGTTCAATGTTCCGAGTATCATACCCTTCAATCCCCTTCCATTGTAGAATTGCCCCCAACCTGGAATTAAAGCGGACCTTAACGCTGCGGATGTCGGTGATTTTATAAATATATCCTTCCTCTTTAAAGTATCCAATGTATCCACCTGCTGCTGAACCATAAAAAACCACAACATTAGGAAGATATTCTACCGCAGAACGATTCACATCTACCTTATCATTTTCCATATATCCCCCGTAATGAGTCTGTGTATGTCCAAAGTTATCACAAATATCGCCAAAGCGATTATAGTTATTATTCCCGCCATAAGTATCCACATCATCGCCCTTTCAGGTATCCTTCTGCGAAACATTCTGAAATAGAGCTCATCAAGCGTCAGAAATAGAAGGTGCCCTCCGTCAAGTCCAGGGATGGGTAATAAGTTTATTATCGCTAAGTTTATCGTTATCACTATAAGGAATGATAACCAAATATCAAAGCCCGAGGTTGCCGCTTCCGCCATCGCTATTCCTATGGTTAATGGTCCCCCAATACTTTCCTGAACCTTAGCATGACCTGATAGAAGCTTGTGTATCCCTTCAAATATGAGCATAGAGAACCTTTTCGTAAAGAACCATGTATTTTCCAAAATCTCCGCTAGGCTTGCGAACCTTTTTTCCCTGTAAGCGACGAAGACACCTATCTTACCTTTTCCATCTTGAATCTTCACGGGAAGTCTGATTTCCATCCTCTTACCATCTCTTATTATACCTAGTGTTATGGTATCACCTTCCTTTTTTTCCTGAACATATTCCACGAGCTGTTGCCAAGAATAAACATATACGCTATCAACCTTATATATCCAATCTCCCTTTTGGAGCTTCCCATAGGCTGGAAAACCTTTTAGAGTTGATCCGACCTTCGGAAGGATTCTGAGTTCAATGCTGTCCGAATAATCACCCTCTATATATCTCACGATGGGTACATCCAAACCCTTTCTTAGAACGGTCACCCTTTTCCCGGATTTTTCTGAAAGGATTCTCAAAAGTTCCTCGCCGGATTTCACTTTTATATCATTTACCTCTATTATTGAATCTCCCCTTTGGAACTCCTTGACCTTTGACCTATAAATCGTCGTGGTGTATAAGGACACGGATCCTCTATATGCCGATAGGAAAAACGCCAGAATGGGTCCGAGTATGAACGAGAAAAGGGGACCCGCTCCAACTATCCAGAGTCTCGCCCACAGAGGCTTTCTAAAAAAGCCAGAAGGTATTCCTGCGGCACCTTCATCCTCAAACCTCACATATCCTCCGAGAGGAAGAACCGAAACGCGAAAATCCACACCTCCGATATTTACACCCCAAATCTTCCTTCCGAAACCTATTGAGAAAACCGAGGGTTTTATACCGACGGATAAGGCTGCGAGGAAATGACCCAGTTCATGCCATATAACCAGCAATCCGAAACCGACCACTATACCTAAGAATTCTATCATTTAGCCACCCCCACCGCTCTCACCTCCCTTATAACCACAACCTTTATTTGACCCGGATATTGCATTTCATTTTCTATCGTTCTGGCTATCTCCTCGGCCAAAGCGTAGGCTTCAACATCGCTTATCTGCTCAGAATTCACTATCACCCTTATTTCCCTACCCGCATACAAGGCGTAAGCTTTCTCAACACCTGGAAACCTGTATGCTATACTTTCCAGTTCGTGGAGTCTCTTTATGTACTGTTCAAGGCTTTCCCTTCTCGCTCCTGGCCTTGCACCTGAAATAGCATCCGCGGCCGCTACGAGTGGAGCTATAAGATACTGAGGTTCAACATCACCATGATGGGCGGCTATGGCATTTACGACGGATTCCTTTTCACCGTACCTCTTCGCCACCGATGCCCCAACCAAGGCGTGCGGGCCTTCTTCATCTTCAACTACCTTTCCTATATCATGCAGGAGACCCGCCCTTTTCGCATCTTCAACCGATACTCCAAGCTCAGCGGCCATTATGCCGGCGAGTTTCGCGGTTTCTATTGAGTGCGAAAGTAGGTTTTGACCGTAGGATGATCTGAATTTCATCTTACCTATCAAATAAACGAGATCAGGATGCATATAGGGAATACCGAGTTCTACCAATGCCTGCTCTCCTGTCTGGCGCACATAATTATCAAACTCTTGATCAACCTTCTCCGCTATTTCCTCTATTCTCGCTGGATGTATCCTTCCATCTTGCACGAGTCTTTCAAGCACCAAACGAGCCTTCTCCCTTCTTAAAGCATCAAACGACGAAAGCACCACAATTTCAGGTGTATCATCAACTATAAGTTCAACCCCCGTTATAGCCTCAAATGCCCTTATATTTCTTCCTTCTCTTCCTATGATTCTACCTTTTATTTCTTCGGATGGCAGCTCAACTATCGTGGTAGTCACTTCGGCCGTCCGTGAAGCGGCGCACCTCTGTATAGCCATGGCTATGATTTCTTTGGCCTGCTCCTCAGCTTTCTGTTTGGCTTCCTCTTTTATCTTCATAGCCAGCTGCGCCGCCTCCAACTTCGCTCTGGTTTCAACCATCCGCATAAGTTCATTTCTAGCTTCCTCTACCGTCATCTTCGCTATCTCTTCAAGCTTCTTCGTAATATCCTCCTCAGCCTTTGAGACCCTTTCCTCCCTCTTTTTAAGCTGCATTTCAAGGTTGTAAATCTCCCTCTCCCTTCTACGAAGATTCTCTTCCTTCCTTTTCAGCTTCTCCTTCATATCCCTCAGATTTCTCTCCATAACCTTAATATCATGCTTCTTCTTGGATATTTCCGCTCTCAATCTATTTTTCTCCTCCTCTATCTTCTCCTTTGCGTTTTTAAGGTACTCTTCCGCCTTCTTCTTCGCCTTTTCTCTGTGTTCATGGAGTATCCTATTCGCTTCTTCCTTTGCCCTTTTTATATATCTCCTCCTTATCTCATTGGCGTACCAAAAGCTGACACCAAGTATTATTGCACTCAGAACCACAGACGCCAAAAGTATCAAACTTCCTGTCATATCTCACCTCCCTCTTTTATCAAACTTCCTATTTCCTTGGATATTTTCACGGATTGAACCGTAATATTTACAAGCGCCTCGGCCAGGATACTGTTAAGCTTCTTTGAAGGACTATAAACCCGCTCTATACTCGCATTTACTATCCCTTCAACCTCTTTTTCAAGCTCCCTCAAAATCTCCTCATCCTCGCCGATGATCCTTAAATCCTCCTTTTTTACCTTCAAACTCTGTTTCAACCTCGCCCTTCCCACTTTTATAATTATCTTCAAATCCTTTCTCATAAAGCTTTCCTCCCATTTTTAACATTATATTCGCCATTGCTATATTGTATGCGGTTTCCACCAGCAGCCTTTGAAGTATCTCATCTATCGGTGCGTTTATACTTCTGGCTCTGCTTTCAAGATTCTTCAGCGCTAATTTGAAATCTTCAATTATATCTTCTGGGACATCCACCTCACATTCGTAATTCATCTCTCTCACTCTGAGTCTAACCTTCATCTTCATTCAAAGCCTCATTTATCAATCTTGATATCTCGTCCAGTTCTCGCATGATCTGCTGGTTTTTTTGGCGCAGTTCTTCAACCTCCCTTTCAAGATCCGAGACTTTCCTTCTGAGTCTTTCGTTTTCCTCTTTATACCTTTTGAGTTGATTTATCAACATGCCTAAGTGCTTTTTGGTTTCCTCTATTCCCATAATCACCCCCTAATTTTATACTTCTCTGCTATTTTGCTTCTTATCTGTGAAAATATACCGTTGATTTCTTCTTCGGTCAAAGATTTCTCCAAAGGTCTGATGATAAATCTGAAAGTGAAGCTGATGGTTCCCTCGGGTATGTTCTTTCCGGTATATATATCCATAAGCTGCCATCCCTCAACCTCCTTGAACTTCTTACAGATTCCTTCAATCGTCCTTTCTATATGGTGATACTTCGTATCCCTAGGTACAAGTATTGAAATGTCCTTAAAACTCGCTGGGAGTTTTGAGATCCTTCTCTTCACTGCACTTGAAGGTGGAAGAACCTCAATGTACCAAACATAAACCTCCCTTTTTATACCGAAAACCCTCGCCTTTTTGGGTCTCACAGTTCCAGCGGCACCCACCTTACGATTTTCAAAAAATATATCCGCACTTGCGGATGGATGGAGATAGGGGTCATCCGATGGGAAGGTATAGTCATACTTCCACCCGAACTTCTCTCGTAGCGAATCAAGGAAACCCTTTATATGGGAATATTTCATAGGCTTATAAGCACCCATGATTATATACACCTTCTCATCGGGATCGTATATCCTGACCAGCGAGAACAACGGTTTGGGCGGATTACCCAAGCGTAGATTGTAGGATATTGCTTTTAGTATATGGGGAATCGGCGAAGTGGAAAGGTATTTGAAAGATTCGTTGAATCCGCTTGTTATCTCATAACCCTTTGAGCCTTCAACCTCCCTATCCGAGAACAATCCCAAACTGACAACCTGATAACCCCCCTTTGAAGATAGAAATGTTAGTATCTCATCGTATATCCTATCTCTTGGAGAAGGAGGTAGGGGAGCTAAGGGTGAGGGTTTTGAAGGTATGTTATCGTATCCTATGAATCTGGCGATTTCCTCAAAAACATCTTCCTGAAAAGATATATCGGTTCTGTGGATGGGTGGTCTGACCTTTATTGATTTTCCATTCGGCACTATGCTAAACTCCAACTTTTCCAAAATATCCTTAACATCCCCTTTAAAGTCCGGAAAGTATATGTTGAACTTTTTGAGATTTACCTCTATTTCCTTCTGAGGTTTTACTCTGCCTGATTTAAGTATGTTCGTATATTCCGCCCCACACCATTCTTTGAGCAATTCCGCGGCGTAGAGGGATCCCAATTCAACGAGATGGGGACTGGTATTCTTTTCAAATCTACGCGAGGATTCCGTAAATATTCCTGTAAGAGTTTCGGCCTTTCTAATGTATTCGGGAAGGAAATGGGCGCTTTCAAGTAAGATTTCTTCGGTATCCTCATAAGTTCCGCTTTCCAATCCCCCTATAACACCACCGAGAGCCAATATCTTCTCCTCATCCGCTATGCATATTATTCCGGGGGGAAGGGTATATTTCTCTCCTGCCAAGCTTATAAATGTTTCACCCCCCTGGGACTCTATCACCCTTATCCTCCCTTTGACTTTTCTACTATCAAAGGCATGTAAGGGCTGCCCTACTATATACGATACCCAATTCGTCGCATCAACGGCGGGATTTATGGGATTGAAACCCACGAGGAAGAGCTTTCTCCGTATTACATCGGGCGTTTTACCTTTCCCCAACCTGATTTTTCTTATAGTGTATAGATCACAGCCAAGGGTTGATATGTCTATCTCAAAAGAGAATGTATCCTTAGGATTCTCTCGCAAATTCAGACCCTTAAAAGCGACACCTGAAAATAGGGATATTTCCTTAGCAATCCACATCGCGCCGAAGAGATCAGGCCTATTGGGCGTTATGTAAAGCTCTATAAGCGAATCCCCTATGAGAAAATCTTCTTTGTATGTTTCAACATCTCTCACCCTTATAAGATTCTCGCTTTTTGGGGATAGACCCAGCTCTTCTTCGGAAATGAACATTCCATAGGAGATTCTATCACCGAATTTCTTAGGTGGAACATCGGCCCAAAGTAGAGTTTCACCAACATATACCTGATCTGTTGTAGCGGTACGGACTTTATCTCCATCGACCCTGATCTCAACCCATGTTAGGTTCCCCACCTTCTCCACCCCTAAAACCTTAACTGGGATGATTCTCCCAAAGTTTTCTCCTATGGTCATAACATCTTCCACCTCAACACCTATCCTTTCCAACACATCCAAAACCTCAGATATGGAAAGCTCATGCTCAAGAAATCTGTTCAAGTCGGATAATAGCACTTTCAAAGCGAAGGAATTATAAGGTGGAAAAACTTCCCAGAGGTCATACCTGATAAAATCCTCTATCTAACTATAAACTTAAAGACCATATCCCAGTATTGCGTGAGTGGAAAGAATTTAGTATTGAATGAGGACGGAGGCAAGATTATCGGCCTATCAGCACAATACCCCAAAGGCCTGCTAAAACACCCTAGTTGGAGTGTTTGACTACCTAACTATAACCTTAAATACCCTATCCTTGAACTTAACGAAATAAACACCCCTTGGAAGAACAACCCTGCCTTTACCCCTAAAAACCAACCTTCCAGATAACGAATAAACCTCACCATCCTGAACCATCTCCAAAACCCCTCTATATACCCTAAATAACCTCTCCTTAACAAAACCCTCAGAAACACTTATAACAGCCGGCTTAGTCTTGGTGAAATACACCATCCTCTCAGCCACCCTCCTATCACCCCCCCATACGGCATATAAACCACCTCCCGAAAATACAAATCCCATATAATCCCCCTCCAAACTATCCCCATTCATCCTAAAATCCGCCCAAGATACCCTCCCCATAACGCTCCAACTGTTCCCCC
>WGFI01000112.1 GCA_015492295.1 Caldifarciminota bacterium | reverse complement strand
GTGCTATCTCCCTGTATATCTCCGTTTTAAGGTCGTCAAACTTCTGATATATCTCTGCTTTGAAGTCGTCAAACTTTTGATAAATCTCGGCTTTGAAATCTTCAAGCTTCTGGTAAATCTCAGTTCTGATACTTTCAAACTTCTGATACATTTCGGCCTTAAAGTCCCCCATCTCCTTGTATATCTCCGTTTTAAGGTCGTCAAGTTTCTGATACATCTCAGCCTTGAAGTCATCAAACTTCTGGTATATCTCAGCTTTAAGATTTCCCATCTCCCTGTATATCTCCGTCTTAAAGTCATCAAGTTTCCGATATATCTCAGCCTTGAATTCATCAAACTTACGATAAATCTCCGTCTTGAAATCATCAAGCTTCTGATACATCTCCATCCTGAATCTACTCATCTCCTCAGTAAGCTTCCGCGAGAACTTCTCCTCCATTATATCCGTCACCTTTGACTGTGTGTCCTCTTGAACTTGATTTAATACCTCTATTAAGGCTTCGCTTCCTTCCTTTGCGAGTTTCTCCTTTAATGCTTCTGGTATTTTTATCACTGCCATAATAACGGTATTTTAAAGGGGAAAGGTTTCTCCGAATTGCCCAATCCAAACCATAAGGGTATATAAGCGCGGAAATTTTTCTGCGTTATAATATTCACCGTGAGGGTGCTTTGGATAGATGATGAGATTGAGGAGTTGGGTTCTGTAATTGCCTTTTTAAGATCTCAGGGTATAGAAGTTGATACCGCTCAAAGTGCGGTTGAGGGGGTTGATAAACTTTCAAAGAACACTTACAACCTGATACTTTTGGATTATAGAATGCCTACGATAAATGGCCTTGAAGCCTTAAAGCTTATAAAAAGAACATTCCCAAACGTACCCGTGGTTATGCTAACGATGATAACCGATGAAGAGGTTATAAAGAAATCCTTGGTTGAAGACGCTTATGATTATATAGTTAAACCTGTGCAACCTGCCCAGCTTCTTGCGCTTATATCCAAGCTGCGTAAGGAATCTTTCAAAAGAGATACCTACGGTGAAGAGGCTGAAAAGTTGAAATATGAAGTTTCTCAAATTCCCGAGACATTTGAGGGTTATTTATTGAAGGCTGTAAAAATTTTCCAAGCGAGGCATAATTATCGTGCATATAGAGTGAAATTTGATGAAATACTGAACGACGAGAACAAAAAGTTTAAAGAGTGGATAGTGAGGAACTATCCCGAGATAATAAGCGATGATACCTTACCTATGTCTCATACAATTATGAGAAAAGTTATACTTCCGAATGTTGAGGTATCGCCCGTTGTTGTGATAGTTCTTGATAATTTCCGTTTTGATCAGATGTACGAGATAGTTTCGGAGCTTCATTCAACATACAAAATAGAGCAGATGGTATATATGTCCATACTTCCTACTGCCACCCAGTATTCACGGAACGCTTTCTTCTCAGGTAAATTACCAAGAGACATGGAGAAGTTCATGCCGGGGGTATTGAATGATAATCAGAATGAACTTAAATTACTTTGGAATCTGCTCAATGAGGAAAAGTACAGGGTTCAGTCATGGTATTCAAAGGTCAAGGACTTGGAGACGCTTTCAAAACTCAAACCTTATGGAAGAAGGCTTGAAATCTATGTGGTTAATTTTGTGGATACTATACTTCATTTAACGGCAAATGTTGAGCCCTTGAAATCCTTAGGAGAAGGTGAATCCTCCATAAAGAGATGGGCGAGACTCGTATTGGAAGACGGAAGATTCGGAAAGGTTATAAATAGGTTCATAGAGGAAGGTTATCAGGTATTCATAACATCCGATCATGGATGGATTATCGGTAATGAACCTATGAAGGTTGAGGGAAGTGAAATAAGTAAAGGTTTTAGATATAAATTCGGCAGGGATTTGGCGGTTCAAGGAAACGATTTTATAAAGGTTGATAGCCTTGAAGAATGGGGATTACCCGATTGGGGTGAGTTTATATTTGCCACAGAGAACGGTTTCTTTGTCTGGGGGGAGAAGGCTGATGAATACGCTGAGATATATAGGAAGAAGATGTTTCACGGTGGGATTTCCTTGGAGGAGATGGTATTAAACCTGATAAGAATAAGACAACCTTAAAATACTCAATTATGAATAAGGTAGGTGTGAGTATAAGCTTTCTGCCTTTATTTCTCTACGCCGATACCTTGGCGATATTTCATATTAACGATACGCACCATCATCTATATCCTTATAAAGCGTGGAACGGTATAGCATCCGCAGCGTATGTTATAAAACAACTCAAATCTACATATCCCAACCATCTATTCTTTCATGCGGGAGATATCTTTGTTGGAGATTTTTCATTCCCTTATGGTCTTGGGAGGGTTGAACTTCGCTTGTTAAAGAATATTCTAATGCCCGATGCCATAACCCTTGGAAATCACGAATTTGATATAACACCGGACTCCTTGTACGCCGTGCTGGTTGATGTCGGTATGCCTATGCCCATACTTTCGGCAAACCTCACGCCCGATACCTTACCTATATCAAGCCTGGTTCAACCCTATACGACCTTTATAAGATCAGGTAAAAAGATATGCGTTTTGGGTTTAACTACGAATCAGTTTAACATACTTTCACCGGCGCAACAACCCGTGCAGTTTGAAAATCCCATAACCATAGCACAGCAGTACGAAGATACCTTAACCGCCATAGGTTGCGATTATAGAATTATAGTTTCTCATTGTGGAGTTGATGTTGATAGCGCGATCGCCCAGCAAACCTACAACTATAATTTAATAATCTCTGGACATAGTCATACATGCTACGATACTATGGCCAAAATAGTCAATTTAAGCGGTGATACGACTTATATGGCTGAGGCTTGTTCCCATTACCAAGCGGTTGGTCTATGGCTAATAGATATGAATACATTGAGGCCTATAAGTTATCAACTCATAAGACTGAGGAATACCACGCCGATAGACAGTGAAACTTGGGATAGTCTTATGGTTTATAAATCTCTCATAGAAGCATCTTTCGGAAATGTCTTTGATGATTTTTGGGGATACGCTCCGAGGGAAGTCGGTATAGTTCCGGATGTCCCCGGTTATCTTGATACACCCGCTGGGAATTTGGTTGCCGACGCTATGAGGATTAAATCCGGCGCCGATGCGGCCGCATGGCCCACATTCTTAATAGCGGAGGAATTGGAAGCGGGAAGAATCACATCAAATGATGTCTTGATGCTCGTTCCATACGGACTTGATGAAACTTACATAACGGGAAACAATACGAGAATGTTGGTCGCAACATTTACAGGTAAGCAGATATACGATTTGCTTTCCACAACGCAATCCTTCTACGGTGAATTGCCTATCGCGCAAGTTTCTGGAATGAGGTATAGGTACGATCCCAATTCAACCCCCGTTATGCTCCCCTCGGACATAGAGATAAATGGTTCTCCCTTGGACACAACGGCTACATATACCTTAGCAATTGATAAGAACATTCTTTACGTAGCAGGTCTTTTGGGAATAACACCTTTAACCGTTGATACCACTACATACACCATCTTTGAGGCCGTTAGAGAGTATATAAGGGATATATGGATAGTTGATTATCATTCCGAAGGAAGGATCATGTACAAAGGTACATTCGTCTATGAGAATCCCCATAAAGAAACGGAAGGATTCCTAAAAGTAAATGGTAAAACTCTCCATTCGGAGCGACCCTTTGATGTCTATGATATATCCGGAAGACTCGTGGCTAAGAATGTTAGGGAATTCAAAACCAACACCTCCGGCGTGTATTTCTTGAAGTTTGGAACGCGGATTTTAAAAATTGTTTTGAGGTAAATCTTACAACTTTATAATACTCGGCAATTATGAGAAGGATAGCCATAAGCGTGCTTCCTATGTTGGCGCTAAGCTGTCAGCCTACTGAAAGGACTATAAAGGTTGGGATACTACTGCCAAACGCGGCCACGGGCGAGATAGCCACATACTCAAAATACACGTTGGATGGTATACAACTTGCTGCAAAATCCAAAAACTTCCGCGCGAACGGTAGAAGAATAGAGTTCGTATATCCCGAGAGATATTCAGGCGATCCATCAACCACCATTGATGCTTTAAAAGAACTCAAAGAAAAGGGAGCCAAGATAGTGATAGGTCCATTAACGAGCGCTGAGGCCCAATCTATAATTCCTGTTATGAATGAGGTAAAGGTACCTGTGATTCTTCCAGCTGCAACCTTGAATTCACTAACCGATAACGAATGGATATGGAGAGCGTGTATAAGCGATAAACAAATGGCGGTGGCTGCGGCTTTCGCAGCTAAGGATATACTGAAACTTAAAGAGGTTGCCATCGTATCGTTCTCAAATAATCCGTATTCCCAGGAGCTTGCTGAAAGTTTTAGGAACTGGTCTGACGCTCACGCTTTAAACATAGTAAAAATGGTTGAGATAAACGATATAAAGGAGTTTGAAGGTATAGCCGACGCTCTGCTGGAATCATTCACCGCACCTCCCGAAAGCACGGGTATATTTTTACCATTTTACTACAATGAGGCGGCAAAGTCTATAAGGATGCTCAGAGATAAAGGATACAAGGGAATATTGCTTGGAGGAGATGGTTGGGATGTTCCAAAGCTAAAGGAACTTGTAGGTCAGAATGCCGGTGAGAACTTCTTCATAACTCACTTCAACCCCTATGACCCACAATCCAAAGATTTCACCGATATATATAGGAAGGAGTACGGAACGCTACCCAACTCTTTTTCAGCGCTGGGTTATGATGCATTTCTGGTGGTTCATACTGCCCTTTCAAAATCCAGGAGTTTGACACGTATAAGGGATATAAAGGATGCTCTCCAGTATCTGACGGTTGAAGGGGTTACGGGAAGAATAGAATATTCTGCAAAAAATCACAATCCTAACACCAAAGGCTCCGTTCTGGTTAAGTTCTCCGATTTCGGGTTCCAATTCGCCAGGAGACTCGCTGTTTCTCCTGTATTTTAATGAGATATCTTATAAAAAACGCTTTAATCGAAGGGAAATATAAGGCTAACGTTTTGATAGAGAAAGGCAAGATAAGATCCATAAGTGATAGAGAATTAGAAGTTGAAGAAGCTGAGGTGATCAAAGCCGATGGATTATGGTTGTTACCGGGTCTCGTTGATCTACATGTGCATTCGCGCGTACCAGGAGGTGAGCATAAGGAGGATTTTAAAACTTTAACCGAAGCTGCTCTAAACGGAGGATATACACATATCGTATGTATGCCGAACACCGATCCCCCCGTTGATACTCCCGAGATGATCTCATATCTTTATACGATTACTAAGAATCTACCTGTAAATATTTTCTTCACGGGTACTATAACCAAAAGAAGGGAGGGCAATGAGATCGTTGAAATCGGACTTATGAAGAAGGCAGGCGCGGTGGGTTTTACGGATGATGGAAATTGGGTTAAGCGCGCGGACGTTATGCTAAACGCATGCATATACGCCAGAAAGTTTGATGCTATGTTAATATCTCATGCTGAGGAACCCACCCTCTCCAAAGGATACGCAAATTATGATAAGATAATGCTAAAGCACGGATTAAAATTCAGACTGCCTATTTCTGAGGAAATAGCGGTGTATAGGGACTGTCGTCTATCCGAATTGACAAACTGTCATATACATATAGCCCATGTTTCATCGGCAGGATCCGTTGAGATAATTAAAAAGTTCAAGGAAAAGGGAGCGAGAGTATCAGCGGAAATTACACCTCACCATCTGATATTCTCAACCGAGAATATAGATCCATACGATCCAATATTCAGATGCAATCCTCCCATAAGGGATGAGGAAAACAGGAAAAAACTCGTGGAGGCTTTAAAAGATGGAGTAATAGACGTAGTTGCAACTGATCACGCGCCCCATGCGTATTATGAAAAAGAGAGGCCTATAATGGAAGCCTTGCCGGGGATTGAAGGTTTAGAAACGGCGTTTTCATCCTTATATACGCACTTCGTACTAAGGGGTATGCTATCTTTAAGTACCCTTTTGGATGTAATGTCCTATAATCCCGGACGAATGTTAGGCGTTGATAACTCCATAAGAGAAGGTAATCATGCTAACTTCTTTCTATTTGACCCAAAGGTGAAATGGAAAGTGAAGAAAGAAGATATACTTTCCAAAAGTAAAAATAATCCGTTCATAGGGAGGGAATTGACAGGAAGGGTTGTAGCGGTGTTTTCCAAAGGAAAGTTTCTAAGGAGGTAGAATATGATATACATGATAATTTCAGGTTCAAATACTCCCCCGTGGCTTGGGGGTCCCAATATACTTTATGCGGGTTTATACGGGTATGGATTTGCGGCTTATGAAAGTAGAACGATAGAATCTTATGATCCTTTGGGAGTATATGTAACCAGCGGTCTATCCGGACAGACTGCCAACCTAGGAGGTGGTGCATTTCTGAGATGGAACCAACTGGGTATATACCTGGATTTCTCCGAAAGCTACTATTACTCTTGGGGATATCAGGGGGAAACCATAGATGATACGAGTTTCTTCCAGGGAATAGGTGTTGATATAACCTGGCATATAAACAACGAGTCTTGGACGGGTATAGGAGGAGGTATAAGGATAGCGAGGTACGCCTTGGGATACGGTTTTTCGTTTCCGGATACCACGGACAGTTTGGTTAAAATTAGAAAGAATCTTCCCATACCCAACTCCAATGTCCGATTTCTCTCCATAGGGGTTCAGGGCAGGTATTATCTTGAAGCTGAAAAGATATATTCGGAGAGAAAGGGAATTCTGCCGTTCATAGGTGGATATGTTGGATATGCCCAAGCATCGTTTGAAGCCGAAAAACCTTTTGGGTATGTATCTTCCGATGCGAGCAGCTTCCATGTAGAGCTTATGCTGGGTATAGATTTTTATGTCCAGCCTTGGCTATCTTTTTGGATCATGGGTAAATACTCAACTTTTGAAGCTTCTTTTTCTCTACCTCCATCCTTTACATATAAAGACTATTACGAGTATGCGAGAACCTCAAAAGGAACAACGAGCATAGCGGGAGGAATAAAGCTGACCTTTTCCAGAGAAAGATATTGATATTGCTTATATCCTCCGTTGATACCGTTGGGGTAGGGGATATTCTTGATGTTAGCGTATTCGGTGCGGAAGAGTACAGTGATATAAAGATATATGTTCCCGAAAACTGCAAACCTTACATTCCATTGGTAGGATATCTGCATGTATGTGGTTTAACCCTGGAAAAACTCAGCGATACACTTGAAAAACTGCTCTCACCTTACTATAAGCTTCCCGTCATCGTATCTTATTCCGAGATGATACCACCGAGTATATTCGTATTCGGAGATGTTGCCAATGTTGGAAATGTTAGATATGTGAAGGGGATGAGACTATCGGATGTTATATCAAAAGCGGGATTGACACCTTCTTCCGATATAAGGAATATAAAGCTCAACGGAAGGATAGTTGATCTTACTAAGGAGAATCCTCCCGTATTTCCCGGTGATAGAGTGGAAGTACCTTCAAAGTGGTGGAGACCTTGGAAAGAGGCGCTACCCCTGGTCATAAACCTCGCAACTTTCCTTCTACTTTTTTATGGGACATTCATCAAATGAAGATTAAGCTTTGCAAGGATCTCGTATTTCAAACTCTTGAAGATAAAATGGTGGTTTGGAATCCGGAAAAAAAGGAGACGGTGGTACTAAACGCCACCGGGTGGTTTATATTGGGATTGATAGATGAGGGTATAAACGAGTTTGAAGATATAGTGTCGCGGGTCGCGAAGGAGTACGGTTTGGATGATGAGAAAGTTCGCGAAGATGTAAAAAATTTTCTGGAGGAATTAAAGGAGGTGGGAATAATATGCGTAGAATAATAGCAGGAAACTGGAAAATGAACCCAACAACAGCTGAGAATGCTGTAAATCTGGCTAAGGGGGTTGATGAAAGGCTTGAAGGAATAAATGACCTTGAAAAGATAATATTCCCTCCCTTTGTGTATATACCTCTCATAATGGAGAATGTTAGAAGCGTTGAAATCGGGGCTCAGAATGTATTTTATGAGCTTTCCGGAGCATATACTGGTGAGGTATCTCCGAGTATGCTTTTGGATTTGGGAGTTAAATGGGTTATAATAGGACACTCAGAAAGAAGGAATATACTCCATGAGGATGATGAGAGTATAATCAGGAAGGTTAAGAGTTCTCTTGAGGTCGGTTTAAAGGTGATATTATGCGTTGGGGAAAAGTTGCATGAGAGGGAGCTTTTCAGACATAAGGAAGTCGTCAAGAGACAGCTGGACGGTATTCCAGACGATGAGAATCTGGTAATAGCCTATGAACCCGTATGGGCTATTGGAACCGGGAGAAACGCGAGGGTGGAGCAGATAGAGGAAATGCACGAAATGATAAAATCCATTACGGGGAAAAAAGTGCTATACGGTGGAAGTGTGAAACCTGAAAATGCCTCGGAATTGGCTTCTGCGAAAAACGTTGATGGTTTCTTAGTTGGAGGGGCGAGTTTAGAGGCGGATTCGTTCCATAAGATAGCATTAGCTTTGAGGAATCAGTATTTGACATCAAGTAAATAAAGACCATACGGTGGGAGAGGATCAAGGTTCTTAATCTTGGAAGGTTTGCGTAGGGCGATCTTTATATCTTCAACGGACAGATGACCCATCTGAAGCTTTACTATACTTGATGCTATAAATCTTACCATCTTCCTTATAAACCTGTTCGCTTCTATTTCAAAGTGATAAAACCTTCCCACCTTTGATAAGGAAATATCGTATATCTCACATATCCTATTCTCCCTTTCCTCGCTGCTGAATCCGTAAAAATCATGCTTTCCAAGGAATACTTTTAGACTTTCGTTGATCCTTTCAAGATCAAAATCCTGATTGATAAAGAAGGCCCTATATCTTATCAAAGGGTCGTATCCCTTAAAGAATACATATCTATAAATTTTTGAAGTTGCCGAGAAGCGAGCGTTAAATCTTTCATCCACTTCATCCACATGCTTTATATATATATCATCGGGGAGCATCCTGTTGAGTTTATACCTCAAATCTCTTAGATTAACTCTCAATCTACCATGAATCCTCAAACTTGCCACATAGTTTATAGCATGCACTCCTGCATCGGTTCTACCGCACCCTATGAGTTTGAATTCCCCTTCAACCAGATTCTTAATAACCTTAATCAATTCACCCGATACGGTTCTTTTATTAGGTTGATATTGCCAACCATAAAATTCCGTCCCATCAAATGATAGAACGATTTTTAAATTCAAGGAGATATTATACGGATGTCCTCCATATTCTATTTTACGTTCCTAATAACCGAGTTTTAGGGTTCTACCATCACCATCCACGAGTACGATTTTAAATACACTTGGATAATCAGCAAGTTCCTTAATTATGTGGATTTCCGTTGGTAGAAAATCTTCAATGTATCTTATTTTCCAACCTTTATCGCTGAGAATATAAAGCTTTGAGGTTGAATACTCATATATTCCCATAAAACCGAAAGGTACAGCGGAAATTATCACCTTACTATTAAAAGACCTCATAACTTCAACGGAATCGCCTATATATTTGAAGAGCGTATCCGAGTCGTAAAACATTATAGTATTTACATCGTAAAGGATTATTTTGGGATCCTTCAATCTTCTTCCGGCATACACCATATATGCACTGTAAATTGAGCATTCGTATGAATAGCTTGAAACCGTTATTAAGGAATCCTCAAACTTCCTATTTAGCAATCTCAGGGTTTCCTTTTTTATATTACCGCTTACCCTTAGGTTTAAAACCAATATGCTGTCCTTCTTGCTTGATGACCATACAACCATAGTTATATCCTTATCATAACCTCCCGCGACCATTCTAACATCCGCTGGAATATCCTTGTAGAAATGCCACAGATCAAAACATTCGTCCATCCATCTCGTTGGAGTTTTCCATATATAGAGGTTCCGAAAGCTCAAATGCACTTTACCATAAACCTCATCAAATACATAATTTTCCACATAAGCCCTACGGTCGCTTACACCGTTGAATATGAAATCATAAAATATAGATGTTATCAGGATTTGCATCTCAACAAATCTTCCATTATATCCTTTATCCTTTCACCGATTTCGTATATTCTGATACTTCTTCCGTCGGTGAATTTATCTCCCGCTTTACCATGTATGTACGCTCCACATATTGCGGCTTTCAGAGGATCCATATTTTGAGCCATTAAACCCGCTATGAGACCGGTTAAAATATCACCGCTTCCTCCCTTTGCAAGAGAAGGATTTCCCGTAGGATTTACATACACCTTACCTTTGTATCCTATTACCGTTGGCCTGCCTTTGAGAAGTAAGACGCAAGAGTTTTCCAATGAGAATCTTTTTGCGATCTCAATCCTATTTCTATCTATGTCATACGCCGATCCTCCAAAGATCTTAGCAAATTCACCGGGATGAGGAGTGAGTACCAGATTTTCCCTTTTGAGAAGGTCCTTTCTCCGTTTGAGCATATAAAGTCCATCGGCATCAAGCACCGTGGGTATATCCGAGAATATATCCAAAAGGGTTTCAGCGAGCTTCAACGATTTATCATCGGTTGATATACCCGGACCTATCGCCAACGAATTCGGAGAGACCTCTATCTCATCAATATCGTAATCGTGCTCTATGGGAATAACCTCCGGAAACATAACGCTCAGATCCTTCTGCTTCAAAGCATATACTAAACCCACACCGCTCCTCAACGAACCCAATAATGTCAAGTTTAAAGCGCCGGGATATTTCTTTGATCCAGCGTATATCAATACCCTTCCAAATTTTCCCTTATGTTCGTTCCCCATCCTCGTTGGAAGAAGCTTTTTAATGTCATCTTCCTCAACCAGAAAATCCCCAAAATCATCGGATAAGGGAACGCCCAAACTGACGATTTCTATATCACCCGCATAAGATTTACCAGGATATAGTAAAACGGCTCTTTTTACCGCACCTATGCATACCGTAATATTCGCATTAACGCAAACATCTTCAACTTCGCCTTCGCTTGAAACACCCGAAGGAACATCAATGCTGATTATGAATTCTCCTTCGTTTATATATTCTATCGCCCTCCTATATTCCTCTTTGGGTTTTCCCGAAAATCCTACCCCGAATATGGCGTCTATTACAATATCGGCTCTGAGTATATCTAAGAGCATATCATCGGAGTAAAGCTTCAATTCACACAGACCTTTGAGCCTTTCAAGTTGAATCTTCGGCAAACCTTTGAGTTCGTATGTAGGTATATAGACCCTAACATTCGCTCCTTCAAGCGATAGGTACCTCGCGCACACCAAACCATCCCCTCCATTATTTCCCTTTCCACATACCACGACGACCTTCAATCCTTTGATCCTTTTAAATCTACCCTTTACAGTTTCATAAACCCCTTTTCCTGCTATCTCCATAAGGGTTTCAACGGAAAAGCCTTTGTCTTCTGCCAATCTATCAAATTTTTTTGTATCCGAGAAGGAAAAAACCCTCAGCATTTCACTTGGAATTATACCGTGGAAAAGGAGGTCGTGGAAGGGATATAAGGCTTTATTGGAAGTTTTTGTTCCATTATATGACTTCTATGTAGTCGGTCTCTGGATTGTATGTGAAAATGTTTATCCCAGCTTCCTTTAATTCTCTTATCACCTTGCTTTCCATAAACCTCGCTATAACCCACTTATCATTATGAACATCTTTAAATTTCTTCTTGATATTCTCCGCCGATTTCTCGGTTGTGTATATTCTTACCTCAACATATAATTCTTTCCTCTTTCCATCTTTTTCCACGGTTATAATAACATCTAAGGGTTCCTGCGTGAAACTACCTTTACAGTTTGTATCCAGGATTTTATATCCTTCTCCCTGTAAATGCTCAATAAATAAATTCAATAGGGTATCCATCATTAAAGAGATATATATCAGTTTCCGCGTTGAATCACCTCTTTGGCTTGAACTCCATAAAGCATCCTCAATCAGTTCAACTCTAAGCATATTTATCTCTTTCGCTATATCACTTGTGTTATTTATTACCGTGTCCAGTTTGTTGCTCACCGTGTCCAGTTTGTCGCTCAGGTTGGCGTTCATCGTGTCTAACTTGTCGCTTATCGTGTTCAGGCTGTCTCTCATTTCCTTTAATATCTCTATCATTATCCGTTGAGGATCCTGCTGGGGCTTGTCTTTGTTCCTTCTTCTCCAATTCATCCCTTGAATTTTAAGGTTGTTTTGTTTATGAGAAGTAGCGTTTTGAATCCAGTACTTTTGCGGTCTGAGCATTGAAGGTTTATAATTAGTAAGTTTATAGTGATTTAGGCAAAGTTAAGGATTGAAAAAGCCCCTACCCCAGGGATATTTCACCCTGAGAATAGGGGCATGATG